>JAQWPZ010000066.1 GCA_029245125.1 Rubripirellula sp. | reverse complement strand
GCTGGCGGGTAATCATTTTTCTCCAACTTCGGATGATCCGGAGCCATCGCGACATAGCCACGAAGCATCGGCCAGCAGGTGCAGTGTTTGGGCGTCGTGTAGACCAAGCCGTTAGCTGGGATCCAGCCACTTTCACGTGAGCAATTCGCTTTGGTGATTCGGTTGGCGATCACTTCGCCGGAATTCAGGTTGGTCATGTCCAGCTCACCAGCGAACATGAAATTGGGAGTGCAAACTGGCGGAAAGCAATGCGCCATCCCGGCGGGAAACGTTTTGCGGACTGCACCAGTCAATGGATCGAGCGCCGAGACCTCGGTGGGACTTCGCTTTCGATTCTCTTTGTCATTGGTGTTGATTTTTCCGCCGTGCAAAATCCAGATGTCGTCTTCCAGGAACATCGCGCGAGCTTGGCGAGCGTGATTCATGCCTGGGGGAAAATCCTTGGACCAGCGAGGTTCGCCGGTTGCAGCGGAGACAACGTGGATGGCGTTGCCGGCGTCATGATCGTTCATGGTTGACACCTCAAACACCAATTGCCCTTTGGCCAGCACGGTTCGCGTTGTGGCAACCAACCACGGGTAGTCATCACGCGTCCACACGACTTCGCCGGTGGCCGCATCAAGCACGACCGCGACTGCCTTTTCACCACGTTTAACTCGCCCTTGAATCAAGGCGACAAGCTTTCCATCGCCGATGACGTTGTTTGGCTCGGCAGCTGGAACATTCCAGATCTCTTTGCCGGTCTGCACATTGAATGCCCGGACGGTTTGATTGTCGGCGGCGATTACGCGAATTCCATCGAACAGCAATGCCTTGGGTGAACGCAAGTCGGCGAAATCAACCGCGACTTCTCCAGTAGCTGCGTTCAACGCGACCGGGCGATTTCCGAGTGATGCAAAAACAAATTGGTCTGATGCGATGGGCCGCGATCCACTGCCGGCCAAACGGGGTAGAGCAAATTTCGGAGGGTTGTTTTCACCCGGTTTAGCGAGATGCCGGTGCCAGAGTCGCAGGCCGTTGAAACTATCACGGGCCAGGATGCCACCGTAGAAATTCCGGCCTCCGGCGGTAACCATGCCTTCTACTTCCGAGGTCGCCGCCGCGATCCAACGAACTCGCTCCGGTGGGCCCACCATGCTGTCTAGTGAGACCGCATTGCCATCGGCAGCATGTCGCGGGTGCGACCAAGCGTCCATTTCGTTTGGCCAAGCCTTCGTTGCGATCACGTAAGGACCACTGGTTCGCACCGAAGTGAATTCGGTCGATTCGAAAAATGCTTCGTCCGCTAGTGCTTTGTTTGCAACGGCGGTACCACCCGGAGTGAGCACCCTTAGCAGCTCCTCGACCGGCACTATGTAATCTTTTGCGAAGATCAAATTGACCAGGTTTTCAGCATAGGGCAAGCGATCCTTGGTCACCGGTTGCTCTGCCCACGCGAGCCCGTACCGACCTTGTTGATGCAAGTTTTGTTGTGCTGCTTGGACCGTTTTTGGATTCGAATCCAGCACGTGAATCAAGTAGCGACCGGTACGACTGAGCTTCGCGGCTGCTTGGGTGTCGCTCGCTCCGAGTTGAACGATCAGTCCTCCTTGCAGTCCAGCAGTCTCGGCCGGATTGTCGTCATTCCCGAGGCTAGTTTGGCAAGCTGCGACCAAGAGGATGGCAGGTAGAAACAGCGACGTTGTCGGAGACATTAAAGACGGGTGGGATCGCTTCATGGTGGGCTGAACCTGATGGAGTAAAACTCTTTCCAGGCTGCCCATTGTAAGCGAATGAATTACTGCCGCGGTCTCGGACGTTTGACTTGATCGGTTGGTTTGTCGGCTTTTCCAGTGATTTCGTACAGGAATCGACTGGGCGTGGTTGGTCGCGGCTTCCCCCATTTTCGTCGAGTTAAAGAGAGCGACATGGTCAGATTCTCTTGAGCTCGGGTGATCCCGACGTAGCACAGTCGCCGTTCTTCCGCGATATCTTCTTCGCGGCCGCTTTTCACGCTTCGGCTGTGGGGCAGAATTCCATCTTCCATACCGACCATATAGACGATCGGGAACTCCAATCCTTTCGCAGCGTGGAGTGTTAACAGCCAGACTGCATTTTGGGCAGCGAGTTTATCTTTTTCATTGCCCATTTCACGACCGGCCAGAGCGATATCGGCCAGGAAGCCAGTGAGCCCCTCTTTTCCACGCTTTTTGTTCTCTTGAAACGCGGCCAATGCATTGGTCAGATCGTCAAGCGACGCCATCCTCGAATCACGCTCTTCTTGTTGATCGTACAAACGGAGGATTTCGTCGGCGTAGGCAGTTCGTGTAAGAAGCGTTTTGAGCGAGTCGGTCAGCCGGCCGTCTGATGCGTCTTGTCGGACCTCATTGGCCACTTGGGTAAGCGAGTCGATGCCGCGGCGAGCAGCCGGCTTAAGATCACTAATGGCCTCAGGGTCTGACATCACCTTCCAAACCGATTCACCTCGTTGCACCGCTCGCTCGATCAACAACTTCATTGTCTTTGTGCCAAGCCCTCGTGGTGGAGTATTGACAACACGAAGCAGCGAGACTTCATCATCTGGTTGTTCAATCCAACGCAAGTACGCCAGGATATCGCGGACCTCACGGCGGTCAAAAAATGATTGGCTGCCCAACATCACGTAAGGGATCTTGGCTTTTCGTAGTTCGGTTTCGAACAACCGTGGCTGCTCATTGGTCCGAAACAGAATTGCGATGTCCCGAGGCTGGATGTGGCGGTTTTCAATCCAGTCCTTGATTTCGTTGACGACTGTTTTTGACTCAGCTACCTCGTCTTTGAATTGCTCGATTCGTGGACGCGGTCCAGCAGGTCGGTTTGCGATCAGAATCTTGTCATGCCGCTTGGTGTTGTAGTCAATCAAGCGGTTGGCAAGTTCCAAGATTTCCGCCGTGCTGCGGTAGTTGTCTTCGAGGTAAACGACTTTTGCGTTCGGCCAATCTTTGGTGAAGTTCAGGATGTGCGAGACATCGGCTCCCCGCCAGGCGTAAATTGATTGGTCATCGTCACCCACCACGCATAAGTTTTGGTGCTTGAGGGTCAAATGCTTGGTAATGCGATACTGGCTGCCATTGGTGTCTTGATATTCATCCACCAAGACATGATCGAATTTCGAGGCTTCCTCATCGCGGATATCCGAGTGCTCATCAAATAAGATTTCGGTTAACAACAGCAGATCGTCGAAATCGACAGCACCCCTGGCACGCAAGCCGTCTTGGTACCGCCGGTAGGCCGCCGCCGCAAAATGCTCTCGATCGGTCGCAGCGACTGAGGCTGCTTCAGACGGTTGAATCGAGGCGTTTTTCCACCCGCCGATGATCGACAGCATGTCGCTCGGTTTCAGCGCTGTGCCCGGCAATTTGAGTTCTCGGAGTACGCCGCGAGCAAGGGATTCTTGATCACTGCGATCATAGATCGAGAACTTCGCTGGATAGCCGAGGGCCGTCGCGTGGCTCCGCAAAATTCGCACGCAGTGAGAGTGAAAGGTGCTGATCGTTGGCGTTGGCGTGTCATCTTGCTTGCTTCTTCGCCGACGTGATTTTGGTCCGCTGCGGGAGGGTTGGCCAATTAGCTCGCCAACCCGGTCTTGCATCTCACCGGCCGCTTTGTTGGTAAACGTCACCGCTAAGATGCGGTCGGGACGAATCCCGTGACGGATCAAATTCGCGATCCGAAAGGTAACCACGCGGGTTTTGCCTGTTCCTGCCCCTGCCAGAACTAGCATCGGCCCGGAAAGTGTTGCCACTGCCGCTGCCTGCGCCTCGTTCATTCCGTGAGTCGCTGTGGCCGATCCTTGCGTCATTGAATCCTGTGTGTGTCGGGAGAGAGATTGCGGCGAGATTGTTGCGATGTTCAGTGGACCGCGCCAAGGGACCGGTATTGGCCGAATCTCTGAAAACTCGCGAGTCTCTGAGAACGCCCACCGAATTTGGGGTGAGCGAACGGTATCAAGAAAAACCCGGGCGGCATGGAACGCCCCATTTTGGGCGGCACCTCTGCGGATCGGCAAAAATGCTGGATCGGCAAAACGGGAACGCGACAGTTGGTCGGTGTGTTTCAACTCCGGAGCAGCGGCCACCGGTCGTGAAAGCTATCTTTCCAGTCGGGGATCGTTTCATCCCTCGTTACCCGATGCAAGTCACCATTTATCGGGCAACGGATTGTGTTTGCCCGGTTCTTTCGGCGTTGGCCCGAGCCGATTCGGCTCGAGCTTTTTCTAGCTTCGGATCGGCTACCAAGGCAGCCTGGATGCGAGCGTTTCGCAAGTGATTTTGGTCGCAACCCGAGGGGACTGCGGCGGACCTAGCGAAGATTGTCGCGGTCGACAATCGGGTTCGCCGATCCGCTGGCGACTAGCACCAACAACCCTTGTTGAGGTCGGTTTCCGTTCATCGCAGAGCGATCGAATGGAATACCGTATCCGGCGTAGTTGCCACTTGCGGTATCCATCACGTAGATGACAGTTTCGGCTGCGGGGCGATTGCTGGCTCGGGGAAATCGAGCCACGCCAGTGACCATGACGTACTGGCCGCCTTTCGCGCCAGTTCCCAATGCATCAGCGATGTTGATCGAAAACCTTCCGGCAAAGCCGAGGGCCGGGCTACGCGGGTACAGCACGTTGCATTGCAGCAAGCCAGAATTGTGATCGAGGACGAATAATCCCTCGACATCTTCACTCACAAATCCGGTGGACATGGAATATTTTTCGCTCGTGACCGACGCGGTTGCGTGGAGTGGTGGCAACCCAAGCGATTCTAAATTTGAGTTCAATACTTGGCTGAACTGGTCGCTTGGAGTCGTCAGTGCAGTCGGGCTCGGCTGCGTATCCTGGGCCGTTTGGGTGGAACGGCCGGCAAAATAGGCGGCGGTTGCCAAGGAGACCGCAGTTACTAAAACCAGGGCAGGCGTGGCGAACCTGGCAAGAGAACAGCAAGCAGGGCGATTAGGGAGAGATGGAAGGTTTTCTTGGTCAGGAAGATGAGACATTTGAGGAGGGCTCCTTAGTCGTGGCGGTGTTCTGCGATTGTAATGGTTTCGCGGGCTGGCAGAGACAGCATTTTGCAGGACATCGTGCTAGGACGCCTGCGATAGCCTCTCGAAAACGCGAACACTTTCTCTGCGGGCGGGAATTGTACGCTCCTGGTTGGAGCTTTACGATTGCGATCTGAAAAAAGAGTGCAGACAATCTTCCCGAAATACAACAACTCCAAGGGTACGAAATCATGGGCGTCAACGCACCGCTGAATCGCAAACTTCGCATGGCTCTCGTTGGCGGAGGGGCCGGATCCTTCATCGGCCGTGTCCATTCGATCGGTGCTTGCTTGGACAACCGGGCGGTGGTGACTGCTGGTGCTTTGTCCAGTAACCCCGAGCGAGCCAAAGCTTCCGCACCAGATTACGACATCGCCGACTCGCGGGCCTACGGTTCTTACGAGGCGATGGTAGATGCAGAAACCAAGCTGCCTGAAGACGAGCGAATTGACTTCGTGAGCGTCGCTACCCCCAACCACACGCACTTTGAGGTCGCGCGAGCGGCGGTGGAAGCAGGCTTCAATGTCGTTTGCGATAAACCGATGACCTTCGACCTGGCTCAGGCCGAGGCCTTGCTCGAAACCGTCGAGAACAGTGATTCCGTTTTCGCAGTTACCCATAATTACACCGGCTATCCACTGGTCCGTCAGGCCCGCGAGATGATCTTGTCTGGTGAACTGGGGGAGATCAATGCCATCCGATCTCAGTACATCCAAGGTTGGTTGCGAACACCGCTCGAGGAAGAAGAACAAAAACAGGCTGCATGGAGAACGGACCCATCCAAAAGCGGCGCGGCCGGAGCCTTCGGCGACATTGCTACCCACGCCTATAACCTCGGTCGTTACATGACCGGCTGTCTCCCCGAATCCGTTAGCTGCTCCTTGAAGACTTTTGTCGAAGGACGGCGGTTGGACGATTATGGCACGGCGGTCATCCGATACGAAAACGGTGGACTGGGAACCGTCACTGCCTCGCAGATCAGCCACGGCCGCGAAAACGACCTCGAAATCGAAATCGATGGCACCAAAGGATCGCTGCGTTGGCGGCAGGAAAACCCGAACGAATTAATCGTTCGCCAAAATGGTCAAGCGCATCGCATTTACACGCGTGACCCCAACGCACCCTTCATGAACGCGTCGGGCGCTGGAGCCTGTCGGTTGCCATCCGGGCACCCGGAAGCCTTCTTTGAAGCATTCGCAAATGTTTATGCCTCCGCCTTTGACGATATGGTCAAACGGGCTGCAGGTGAATCATTTGAACGACGTGATACCGTCTACCCCAACATTTATGACGGTGTCGAAGGGATGTATTTCATTCAGCAATGTGTCGCCAGCAGCCAGGAAGGAGCCGCTTGGTTGCCGCTCAAACACAAAGCTGCCCGAAAATAAAAAAGCGTCGCCCGGCAAACATCAAAATTTTCACGCACGAGTTTGGCTCACACAAACTCGTTGCAGAAGATTCAATTCGCCGATCGTTGATTCTGCCGATGCGGCGGAATGACGCGTTGAAGCATCGCTGCGGAATGATGCTGCGGAATCGTTCCAGCCGAAAAGGATCACCTGCTGGCATAGCGGGTGATCGCACTGCGCGGCCGAGCCCGTCAGATCTGGTTGCGAGTCAATTGAGTTGGCGAGCTCTCGGCTGAAGATTGGTTGAGCGGCCAACCTCCTGAACCAGGGATGATTGAGTAATTGGCGACGGGACCCAGGGTTGCCAGCGACGGGGCCCAGGGTTGCCAGCGACGGGGCCCGGGGTTGCCAGCATCCGATTGTTGGGCGGTTGATGAACGGGCTG
>JAQWPZ010000065.1 GCA_029245125.1 Rubripirellula sp. | reverse complement strand
GTTTTCCAGTCACTGCTGTACCCAAGGTGGTAGCGAACATCGCCACCGCCCCGGTTCATTTCGGGATTGGGATCGTCGAACGACCAAAAGATATTCATGGCCCGTTTTTTCAGGATGTTGGCCATCACGTTCAGTCGCCCGCGGTGAGCCATCCCCATGACGACTTGGTTGACATTGTGCTGGGCTGCTTTTTCCAGTGCCAAATCGAGCATTGGAATCAGTGTTTCCGCACCTTCGAGCGAGAATGTCTTCGCCCCCACAAATTTGCGACGCACGAATTCTTCAAAAATCGATGCATCGGCTAGGCGAGCATAAATTCGCCGCTGAACGTCATGTGATAGTTCGAGTCGGTTTTCGGTGGTCTCCATTCTCCGCTGCAGCCAGTCACGAATGCTGCGACGATTGATGTGCATGAACTGCACGCCGATACTGCGGCAATAAGTATTGCGGAGCCGGGTCAGAATCTGATGCAGTGTCCCGCCAACGACGTTTTCCAGAGCGGAGCTATCGAACGGCCGGCTGAGATCTTCGTCGCTCAATCCGTAGATTTCGGGGCTCAATTCGGGGCGATCTGGGAGGACAAACCCAAGTGGGTCGAGATCTGCGACCAGGTGCCCCCGAACGCGATACTCGCGGACGAGATTGTTGACTCGGTCCTGGATTCGCGCTAACCACAACGCTTGGTCGGTCGCTTCGTCCCCGCTAGATCCCGGTTTCGAACCATTTTCGCTCGCGGTCGTGGCCGCTGCGGCATTGGTTTTTGGGGGGGTCGCCGAGCCAACGACGAGGAACTGCTCAAAATACTTCCGCCACGTTTTGGAAACGCTTTCCGGATCGTGGACGTATTGGACGTACAAATCGTCGATGTAGTCCAAGCTGTAACTATTCATAACTGGGGCTGGGATCCGGACAGGCGGCTGTGGCGCGGTCCTGTTCCAACGGGGGGAAAACGAAAGCAGGCTTTGCAGCGAATCCAAACGTCTCCGTCAACTCCGAGATTTCTCGAAGAGTCAATTGGCAAACGTTCAAAGCAATGTAGAGAATTGACCACGACGGTGGTAGGCACTGCGAGACGGATTCGGGATACCAAACGAAGAAAGCACGGGCAGAAAAGCCAAGAGGGTCACAAGTGCCGGTGAAATTGGCGTCGGCAGTTGTGCAAATGTCCTCGGTTGCTATCTTCGCATGACAGCCATCGTACTTGACACTTTGATTCACTTGTTGCCCCGGTTTGCAGATTTCATGGCCGTTTTGATCCAAGTTCGTGACGCCCACAAGCGGTTTGGCGACCAAGTCCTGCTGGATGCCGCCGAGACGTCCCTCGTGGACGATGTCAAGGTTGGCTTTATTGGTCGTAATGGGGCCGGGAAATCGACCTTGTTGAGGATTTTGTTGAAAGAAGAGGAGCTCGAGCAGGGAGAGGTGATTCACCATCCCAGCTTGCGAATCGGATACCTGCGACAGCATGATCCGTTTCAGCCTGGCGAATCGGCACTCGACTTCCTGATGCGCGATAGTGGGAAACCAGATTGGCGGTGTGGAGAGGTCGCGGGGCAATTCGAGCTGAAGGGACAATATCTTGAGGGTGCCGTCAAAGAGCTTTCGGGTGGTTGGCAAACTCGAGTCAAATTGGCCGCCTTGCTGTTGCACGATCCGAATTTGCTGATGTTGGATGAACCAACCAACTTTCTCGATTTGCGTACCCAGATTCTGCTGGAGCATTTCTTGCGGGACTTCAACAAGTCTGCCTTGATTGTCAGTCACGATCGGGCTTTTTTGGCGGCGACATGTTCCCAAACGCTCGAGCTGTCACGGGGGAAATTGGTCATGTTCCCAGGCAAGGTCGACGGGTTCTTGGAATACCGCGATGAACGCCGCGAGCACGATCGCCGTGTCAACGCGACGGTGCTCAACAAGCAGAAGCAGCTACAACGTTTCATTGACAAAAATCGAGCGAATGCATCGACTGCAAGCCAAGCAAGGAGCAAAGCCAAGCAGCTTGAGAAATTGCAAACGGTCGAAATTCAACTTGATGAACCAACCGTCTTCATTCGGGCTCCTCAAGTGGAGCCACGTCGGGGAACAGCGGCCCGCTGCGAGGGCCTGGCCATCGGTTATGGCGATCATGTTGTCGCTGACAACATCGCATTGGAAATCGAGCACGGGGAGCGGGCTGCGATCGTCGGTGACAATGGCCAGGGGAAAACGACCTTATTGCGGACGTTGGTCTATTCCCTCGATCCACTCGCTGGAACAGCGAAATGGGGGCATGGGGTCGAGATCGGTACCTATGCTCAACACGACTATTCGTCGCTTGATCCACGGATGACCGTGCTGGAACACCTGGAATATGTTTCTGATCAGGAGACAACCCGGCAAGATCTGCTCGCCATGGCTGGAACGTTATTGTTCCGGGACGAACACATTCAGAAGAAAATCAAGGTTCTCAGCGGAGGTGAGCGGGCCCGATTGTGTATGGCGGGGCTGCTGCTAGGCAACGCCAATGTCTTGGTGCTCGATGAACCGGGTAACCACTTGGATGTCGAGACGGTCGAGGCGCTTGCCGAAGCACTGGAGGGGTATCGGGGAACGGTGGTATTCACCAGCCACGATCGTCACTTCATGCATCGCGTCGCAACCAGTGTGATCGAGGTCCGAGACGGAAGTGTCAAAAACTACTTTGGTAACTATGACAGCTACCTGCGGTCGGTGGAAAAAGAAGTCGATGATGGCGAGCGTGAGCGGGCCAAAGCCAAGCCGCCAAAGGGTAAAGCAGCGGACGGTAAAGCAGGCTCCGGCTCCAATTCCGACTATCGCCAGCAACAGCGGGATCAACGCAAGGCAGAGAAAGAACTCAAGAATCTAGAAAAACGGATCGCTCGTTTGGATGATCAAAAGCGAGAAGTGAATGCCAAATTGATGACTGAATCCAATCCGAAGAAAGCGGTTGAGTTGCACGAGGAATTGACTGGAATCACGACCGAGCTGGAATCTGCTGAAGAACGTTGGATGGAACTGAGCAGTGAGGAATAGCCAATGACTCTTACCACTTGTCCGCCCGCCGTTCAGATTGGCGATTTGACGATCGATCCACCGATCTTTCAAGCGCCGATGGCTGGTTTTACCAACGCGGCATTTCGAGAGGTCGTCCGGCAGTTCGGAGGAGTTGGATTACTGGCGACCGAGATGGTGAATGCTCGTGGCTTTGTCTGGATGGACGAGAACATCGCTGAGCATCCGGAACGCCTGTGGGGTGTGGCGGAAGAAGTTCGACCGCTGGCTGTGCAGATCTGGGATAACGATCCAGAAACCATGGCCAAAGTGGGCCGACGATTGGTCTCGGAATACCAAGTAAGTGTCGTCGACATTAATTTCGGTTGTCCCGTGCGGCAAGTCACCGAAAAAGCTCACAGCGGAAGCTATTTGCTGAAGCAGCCGGACCGAATGTTTCAGATCATAAGCCACTTGGTCAAAGCGTGCGCTCCAACGCCTGTGACCGCCAAGATTCGGCTGGGCTGCACTCCCGATCAGGTGAATTGCAATGATGTTGCCCGTGTTGTGGAAGAGGCTGGCGCCGCGGCCCTGACTGTGCATGGAAGAACTGCACAGGATATGTTTCGCGGGCATGCCGATTGGGATCGTATCAGTGAAATCAAGCAGCATCTGCGGGACATCCCGTTGATCGGAAATGGGGATCTGGACTCTGCCGAAAAAGTGGTTGCCGCGTTCAGGAACTACGATGTTGATGGGGTGATGATTGCTCGAGCTTGTCTGGGGCGACCATGGTTGTTTGCACAAGCAGCGGCCGCATTGCGGGGGCAACCGATTCCGCCTGATCCAACCCTGCAGCAACAGCGTCAGGTGATGTTGGATCATTATCAGCTTGTGGTGAAACGATTCGGGGAAGAGAAGGGCACCGTGTTAATGCGGAAGTACGCTTGTTGCTACGCGCAGGGGAAACGGGGCGCGCGATTCTTTCGCAGTCATGTCGCTCGTGTTTCGACGTCGGATGAATTCCATGCCGTCGTGAGTGAGCACTTTCCGAAAGAGGAATAGGGAACGGATTCTGACGTTGACCGCCGAAGCCGTTCGCCGCTTGATGACGGCCCATCGTTGCCCCCTGACAGCCCATCGTTGCCCCCTGACAGCTCAGTTCAGCGGCGGAGTCACTGATGTTTTGCGGGCGAATGATCTGCACGCCGTCTTCGTTCACATTGCGAGTTGGCGTTTGACGTAGTCCGAGAATTGCAGCATGTCTTCCGGAGGGGCGTCGGGACCGATCACCAGCGGCCCATCTTGTGGTGCGTTGGGATAAATGCCATGGCTCCCTCTCGGCAGATTTGCATCGAGCGGGATGACGTCCATTTTGTATCGAAAGCCAAGTTTCTTTTGCGCGACACGAGCAAAGGCTTTCGCCCGACTCGTCATGAATAACTCACACGGATCGTAGCCTGGTTTGCGATGGATATCGACCGTTCTCGCAAAGTCAGGTGCCTCGTCATCGTTGTCCCAGTAGTAGTAGGTGAACCAGCTGTCGGGCTCACTCAACGCGATCAGTTCGCCGCTGCGTGGATGATCCAGTTGAAGTTCTCCCGGAGGTACTACCTTGGCGATCCCATCGACCGATTCCAGGTGTTGTTGGATTTCTCGGACGCGTTGAGGGTCGCGAATGTAAACGTGAGCGAGTTGGTGGTCGGCAACCGCGAACGCTTCGGATTCACCTGGCAGCAAGATTTCACCGAAGGGTCCAGATCGCACCGATACCAACCCAGCAGCCCGCAGCACTCGATTGAGATGCACCGGTCGGTGGACAGGTGCCAAGCCGTACTCAGAGACGACGATGACTTTAGCGCCGATTTGTTCGGCCGCATCAAAAATAACTCCGGCGCATTGATCCACCTCGGCGACGCGTTCTGGATCGTGATGCGGGAGCCGTTGGAAATCGTAGTCCAGGTGCGGAAGGTAAGTGAGCGTTAGCTGGGGCTGTTTGTTCCGCATGACGATCGCGGTGGCGTCCGCGATCCAGCGGCTGCTGGGAAGCCCAGCGGCGGGGCCCCAGAACGAGAAAAACGGAAATGGCCCGAGCTGATTGACTAGGTCACAGCCGGTGCGATCAAGGATGTCAAATACTTTTGACCCATCACATCCGTAGTATGGTTTGGGGGTAGCGCTGTAACGCACCGACGCCGATTGATTGAACCACCAAAACATTTTGGCGGTATCCACACCTTGATAAAACTTCTCGCCGTGAACTAACGAGTTGGCCTGTTGCCAAAATCGGATTTCTTGGGTGTCCCGAAAGTACCAGCCATTGCCCACGATCCCATGATCGCGCGGTGACAGTCCCGTCAGCATGGTGGCTTGGGAAGTGCAAGTCACTGCAGGCAGCGGGCTGCGCCAGGGGATTGCATTCCCCGCCGACGCCAGCCGTGGAGCGTGCTGGAGCAGTTGGGGAGTGAGCCCGACGACGTTGATGATGCAAATTTTGTTCACTAGTTCGCCCCCTTGTCGATTGCCAAATAAGAGCAACGGCCCCCCTGATTTGCCACGGACCTGACATGACCCGCGAGTCTCAGAACATACTTTCGCCCAGTGGATAAAAGCAAGTCGCTCAATCAGCATCCCGTCAGGGCCCAAAAGCAACTATCATATCGTCCGGTTGTCAGGCGTTTTAAAAGAATGGCTGTGCTGTTCCATGGCCCAAACCTTACGGGCAGAACCCTTTGTCTGCGGATCAACTTCATCAAACGGAATCTTACATGCTCCCTCGTCAATTTGTTTCCAGCCGGTGGATCTGCTCTCTGTTCATGGTTCTTGCAGTTGGCGTCTCCGCACCACTGACTGCTGTGGCGCAGTCGGATGATTCTGCTGTTTCGAACGCATCGACTGAATCGGCCGATAACGAAATTCAAGATACGAGCGAAGGCCAGCAGGCAATTGCCGCCAGCGAAGAAACGGCTACTGGTGATGCGGCTACTGGTGATGCCGCTACTGGTGATGCCGCTACTGGTGATGCCGGCGAGTCGGCACCGGAACCGATCGGTTTCGACCAGCGTGTCGACCAACTTTTTAAACCTATCGCTGAGTGGTGGGGTGGTATCGTCTTTTTTTCGGTCACCGTTGCCGGTTTGAAGTTACCGTTCGTCGTGATCTTGCTCGTTTTTGGGGCAGCATTTTTTACGATCGTATTTGCGTTTGTAAATGTGCGACTTTTGCCTATGGCGATCAATGTGGTGCGTGGAAAGTACGACGCACTTGAAAAGGAAGGCGAGACAATCCCAACGCATGTCGAAGTTAACGAAGTTGATGGTGACCTGGTCGATACGATTCGAGACGAAGCCGAAGGCGAAGTGTCTCACTTCCAGGCACTTGCAACGGCTGTTTCAGGCACGGTTGGCTTGGGAAACATCGCTGGCGTCGCGGTCGCGGTTGCCACGGGCGGACCAGGCGCAACATTCTGGATGATCGTTTGCGGACTATTGGGGATGTCAACCAAGTTTGTGGAATGCACCCTTGGGGTGAAGTATCGGGACGTCGATGTTGACGGGACCGTCCACGGTGGCCCGATGTACTACTTAAAGAGGGGTCTGGCGGATCTTGGGTTGGCACGCGTTGGTTCGGCGTTTGGTGTGCTTTTCGCCATTTTCTGCATCGGTGGATCTTTCGGTGGTGGTAACGCGTTTCAAGCCAACCAGGCGGCGCAGCAGATCAAGTCACTGATGGGGTTACCAGACTCGGGATCATCGGGGACCATCATCGGTGTGGTCATGGCGATCATGGTCGGTATCGTGATCATCGGCGGAATCAAACGCATTGCCAGTGTCACAGAAAAAATCGTTCCCTTCATGGCGATCATCTACTGCCTGGCAGCATTGGTCATCATCTTGATGAACATCCAGCATGTTCCCGGAGCAATCGGGCAGATCGTGTCGGGTGCGTTCACGCCCGCGGCTGGGCTCGGTGGTGTGTTGGGAGTGTTGATTCAGGGATTCCAACGAGCTGCATTCTCAAACGAAGCCGGTGCCGGTTCAGCAGCGATCGCTCACTCAGCGGTCAAAACAAAATATCCAGCGTCCGAGGGCGTTGTTTCTTTGCTTGAGCCGTTTATCGATACGGTTGTGATTTGCACGATGACTGCGTTGGTTATCGTGCTCTACAACTCTGGTGGGCTTTTTGAGTGGGGTGACGTCGAGTCGAAAAAGGTTCTGATTGACGGCGTTCGAGTCGGCGGAGTTGACTTGACCAGTCAAGCGTTTGATAGCGTGTTGCCAGGCTTCCGATACGTGTTGACGCTCGCCATCATTTTGTTCGCATTTTCGACCATGATTTCTTGGTCTTATTACGGGCTGCAGTCCTGGAAGTATCTCTTTGGTCGCAGCGTCGCGGCCGATTTGACCTACAAGTTCATGTTCTGCGTGGTGGTAGTGATCGGTGCCGCGATTTCGCTCGGCTCGGTGATCGATTTTTCAGATGCCATGATCTTTGCCATGGTATTCCCGAATATGATCGGTCTGTTTCTCTTGTTCCCTAAGGTGCGAGAGGAACTCCGCAGGTATTTGTCTGCTTGCCGAAATCAGTAAGAATTACGGTCGAGAGCTCGAATTCTCAAATTTTGGTGGGTTCATCAGGAAACGTTGTTCCCTCCCGAACAGAATTGTCGCCGAACCAATTAGCGGGCGAGCAAATCAGGCAAATGTAGAGATGTGCCTGGAATTGTTGAGCTTGAAAAAAGTGGTCAGGGGCGGGCTCGAACCGCCGACACCGGCCTTTTCAGGGCCGTGCTCTACCAACTGAGCTACCTGACCAAAAATCGTTTCAATGAATTAAACTCGAGTCAAAATCTAATGCCAAGACTTAATTCGATCAATTCGATGCTGGGCGATAGTAGGGTATGATGCGTCTGGTCGTCAATTGGTTCGACCAACAGGATCGTAGGTTAATTTTCTCCACAGTACCGTTTGTTGATAATGGCTGAACGAAAGATCGCTTTTTTTCCCGGGGTCAGACTTCTGGTTGTCGGGCTGATCGCTCTGATCGCTACATTCGCCGCGAAGGATGCACGGGCGTACACGCCTAATGATCCGGTTGTGGTCGCAATGGTCAACCGCGGCCTTGAGTATTTGGAAGCGTCGAGCAAAAAGCAGCCAATTACCGATGGGGAGGCGATTCTGGTTGCCTATGCCCACTTTAAGTGTCGTCATGACCTCGAAAGCGCAGTCGTTCAGCATGGATTGAGCGAGGCTCAGAAGGTCGTAGCCTCGGTTGAGCGAAGAGGTGGGGAGTCTGTCGGGGCGAAAGAAAATTACATCATCTCGATCAGTGTCTTGCTGTTGTCGGAAATTGACGCAAAACAATTCAAACGCGAGTTGCAGGTGTTGCAGCAGGCATTGGTCGAGGGGCAGTACCCCTCCGGTGCCTTTAGCTATCGCAACGACAACGAGGGTGACGTTTCCCAGACTCAATACGCCATGTTGGCGGTTTGGACGCTCGATCGAAATGGCATACCGCTTGATTACAACCAAGTAGAGAAATGCATCCAGTGGTTGCTGAGAGTGCAAAGCACCGATGGCGGATGGCCTTATAAGGGAAAGGATCCTGGGATTGGCAAACCGAATCGACAGCAGAGCAAAGTTGATATGTCGATGTCGTTGGCGGGCGGCAGTAGCTTGTTAATTGCCGGAGATGCGTTGAGATTGTGGGGGAACACAGTTCAAGACTCTGACCCCGGAATCCCAGGGCTGCCAAAAGCCATCAAGGTTTACAAGGAAGACAAGAACACAGCGCGTCGAAAAAGAGTCAATATGTCGGAGGAGCCGATCAAGCGTGCTGTGAAATTCATGGATGGGTGGCGTAGGAAAAACCCCTACAAACGCAGTCAATTGATCGATTGGTACTACTACCAACTGTATACCCTGGAGCGTTTCGAGAGCTTCGTCGAGATTGCGAATGGGTTGCCGAAGGACTCGAGTCCAGCTTGGTACAACCAGGGTGTCGACGAACTTCGTAAATATCAGGATGGCGAAGGTGGCTGGTCCGACCGTTCGCTCTCCAAGCCACAGATCAGCACAGCATTCGCGTTGCTATTTTTAATCCGCAGTACACAGCGGACGATTTTTACGATGAATGCTGGTAGCCTTCAGGGGGGGTACGGATTGCCGAAGGACACGACAGATATTCGTGTCGACGGCACGCAAATCAAAGGTCAGCCGATCGCCGTGCAAGTCACCGATCTGTTGGACATCTTGGATGAGGACGGGTCGGGAGATACCGAGGGTAAGTCGATTCCGGATGATTTGGTGCTCGATACAGACCCTGTGGTTCGGGCGGCCCAATTGGATCGTCTCGAACGGCTCGTCCGAGGGAGTCGGTCATGGCAGGCTCGACGAGTGGCGGCCCGTCTGCTCGGCAGGACTGACGAGCTTCGCGTGGTGCCGTCCTTGATTTATGCTTTGAGCGACCCCGATCAGTCGGTCCGACTTTATGCCCGGGATGGCCTCCGGTTTTTGAGCCGAAAATTCGATGGATTTGGCATGCCGGATACCCCGAGCGTGACGGACCTGCAGACTGCTCAGCGTAAATGGCGAGATTGGTATCGATCTGTGAACCCGAATTACGTGTTTTTGGATTACGATCTTTAATACCGCGGTTTAACCGTTCTTATCGTTTTTGTGTCTCTCCTCTTTTCACCTGCCGAATTCGAACTGAATGACCTCAGCAACCAGCACTGATGCTTCGAATGCGACTGACCAAGAATTGTTGGCAGAGTCGCGCGCCGCTGAGCGTGGAAAGCTACGGATCAGCCGCTTTGACGTCGTCACGTCATTTTTTATGGCGTTGATCCTGTTCATCGGGACTTTCGTGTTGATGCTTTTCATCATTTGGCTGACCAGTCGATGGTCTTTCCCGCCGCAGCCGATTGCCCCGATTATCGAGGATCCGGCTGGTCGTGGAGAAAATCCTGAGGGCTTCGAGCGAGATTTTGAACCGCCGGGGGCGGAGGAAGTCGAAGAGCTGATGGAGCCAACCTTGCAGGACACCATCGAAGCGGTCACCGACGCGGTCAGCACCGTCGCGGCAGCGTTGGTCACTAGTGACACTCAGGCCGTTGCCACTACGCAAGGCACAGGGGCGGGTGACAGTCGTCCGCCCGGTCCAATGGGTGAGGGGCCCGATATCATCCCTAGATTCGAACGGTGGCAGCTCAATTTTACCGCCCGAGATCTGAGGACTTACTCAACCCAATTGGATTATTACAAAATCGAACTGGGAGCAATCGGTGGTTCGATCCAAGGGGTCGATGTCGCTCGTAACCTAGCCGGTGGCCGCCCGAACAAGTATCGGATTGAGGATACGACCGCGGAGAAGCGTCTCTACTTTATGTGGAGTACTCCTAGCCCGTTGATGCAGTTCGATCAGCAATTGTTACAGCAGGCCTCGATCCCGTTACCCAATCGTAAGATGCTGAAGTTCATCCCGAAGGATTTAGAGAACCAGTTGGCTCAAATCGAGTTGGAATACTCGACTTCCAAAGGCTATCCGTCAGTGACTCAAATCGCGAAAACGATTTTTGAGAGTAAGTCGGACGGTGGCGGGTACAAATTCGAGGTCATCAGCCAACGCTATCGGAAGGGCAAGTAGCGGCGGCCATCGCGATGCGAGGTCAGGCCTCGTTACTCATCCAGCTTTAAAATACTCCTCCAAGACATTCCTGGTTACTGTTAAGGAACTCATCCCAGATGTTACTCGCTGCATCCTCCCTTTTCGACATCATCTCCACCACCACCTACGGTGCATTAGCCGGCGTGGCATTGTGGGGTCTGTATTGCATTGTCATCGTTTGGACTCGAGTCAATCAAAAGCGATTCAAGTCTGAAGAAGAACAAGATGTGTTTGTTGACGACGTCGAACAGATGTTAAACGCAGGTGATTTTGAAGGGGTCGCCGAATATTGCGATGGTGATCCACGAGCCATTCCGCAGATCGTCGAAATGGCCGCCGTCCATCGAGAGATGGGCTACAAAAAAGCCCGCCAGTTCGTCGTCGATCGTTTTCAACGCGACGTGATGGCTGACCTGGAGTATCGGCTCAGTTGGGTCAGCACCGTGATCAAGAGTGCCCCGATGATCGGGTTGTTCGGAACGGTCTTCGGGATGATGGGAGCTTTCGAAACCCTGGCAACTGCTGAGTCCGTCGAGCCATCAGCTTTGGCTGACGATATCAATATCGCGTTGCGAACCACTGCGTGTGGATTGGCCATCGCGATCCCACTGATGATCCTGGTTGCCAACGTTAACATTCGAATCGCCAAAATGGAGGACCTAGTCGGCGCTGGATTGGCCCGGTTTATGGCAGCTTACCGCGAAGCTCTGGCGAAGTTGCCAAGCACCCGTCGCTAGTCACTGATTTACCTTTTTGCTGGGCCGACCGAATGAGCGACAACGCGACCGTTGATGCAGATAGCGAAGATGAGTTCACGCTGCCAAGAAAGAAGCGTGAAGACGACGAGATGGATATCACTCCGATGATTGATATTACCTTCCTGCTGCTTATCTTTTTCATCGTTTGCTCGACGATGGATCCAACGAAGATTGGCAAAATCCCGGAAGCCGATAACGGACTGGCGATCGCTGCCAAAAACTCGGCGGTCATCTTTATTAATCCTGGACCGGATGACAGTGTGATTTTATTGCGGTACGACGGTACCGAGTTCAGTCGCGACGAAGACGATCAAGCCTCGGAAATCATTGAATACATCACCAGTGAAATGGAAGTGACGCGTGGAGAGAGTAAGCGTCAGGTCATGCTGTTCGGCGACGGACAAGTCAAAGTAGGCCAAATCACGAGAATCCAAAAAATCATCGGCGATGCTTTTGAAGATCTCGACTCTACTTACATTGCCGTTAAGGAGTTGTAGGGATGCCGATCAAAATTACCTGTGTTCAGTGTGGAGCCACACGCCGCGTAAATGATCGCTTGGCGGGCCGTCGCGTCAGATGTCCTGATTGCGACTCGGCGGTGCATGTGCCTGAATTAGAGGTCGACCAAACGAGTCAGGCCAAATTTGAAATTGAAGTCGAACCAGTTGCCGTTGAGGCGGTTGCGGGAACGCCTGTCCTAGACACGACGCCCGTTTTGGATCGGTCGGTCGTTGCGTCGGAGCCAAAGCAGGAAGCACAGGCTGCTGTCGAAGATGAAGATGAAGATGAAGATGAGGATGAGGATGCCCTCGACCAAGTTCTGCCCAAGTCGAATCGGCCTGAGGAAGAAATGGATATGACGCCCATGGTGGATGTCACCTTCCTGTTGTTGATCTTCTTCATGGTGACCGCGGCATTCAGTATGCAGAAGTCAATTGAGATGCCACGACAGCAAACGGACTTGCCGAGTACATCGGTGGTGGAAGACGAGCAGGATGAATTAGACGTCGTCGAATTGCAGGTAGATGAGTTCGGTGGGTTCTTGGTGATGGCACCAGACTGGGAACGGGAGACACCGGGAAAACAAAATTTGATCACTGCATTGAAGGAAGCGATCGCTGTTGCGACGGCTGGGATGAAGCTCAAGATACAAGTCCATGAGTTGGCCAAGCTTGAATCGCTTGTCGATGCCATGGATGCTGGAACAATCGCTGGTTTTGCGGAATTGGAAGTGACTCAAGTGGAAGAATTCTAATTCTTCACCACTGCCTGTTCTGAACCGAATCTCAAAACTTGTCACTAGAAAGTACTGACACAACATGCTTGCAAACGAACTGATCAACCGACTAGAGCGACTCGGGTTGCTTGACCAGGAGATCATCGAGGCACTCCGTGAGCAGCTGGACCAGGGTGGTGCCCGCGTCACGCCTGAAGCCGTTGCAAAACTATTAGTTGATAACGGCCAGCTCACGCATTTCCAAGCAACCAAGTTGATTGGGGAATTGCGAAGTGGGGAGTATGACGAGAGCGATTCCTCCGACGATGGAAGTGATTTAACGGCTGGGTTGGACGAACTGGACCTCGTTCCAGAGGATGCCGATGAAGCGGTTGACGTCGTAGAAGAGGTCGAGGCCGTTGAGGCGATACCCGTCGATGCGATACCCGTCGATGCGATGCCAGTTGAAGCGATGCCAGTTGAAGCGGTAGCTGTTGATGGTGACGATTCCGACGCACCCGCAAATCGCCCCGTCAGCCGGCGTAAAAGACCTGACCCGGAAAAGTCGGTTTGGGATTCATTCAAGGTCTATGGATACGTTGGCATCATCGCCCTGCTCATGCTGGTCGGTGGCGGAATCACGTTCGTGCTGACTCGCGAAGATGCAGACGAATTTATCGCCAAGGCGAACGAATTCTATGATCAGCAGAATTATCAAGGTGCTCAGGACATGTACCTGAGTTATCTGGATCGATTTGGTGAGGAAAGTGAGTACGCCTCAGTAGCAAAGACTCGCGTCACCATGACAGAACTTTACAAGGCTGCTCAGTTCAAGCAGGAACCTTGGCGAGCAGTCGATTTGGCGAAGGAAAAGCTACCACTCATTTCTGAAGAAAAGGGAATGAATGAAGAGCGTGATAATTTGTCCGCGCTACTCGTCGACATCGCTGCGAATCTTGCCGAGTCGGCCGGTCGAGCCAAAGATACGGTTCGCAAGCAAGAACTGCTCGATAAGTTGGATGAGCATCGAGAACTGATGGAAAGTCCGTTGTATATGTCTGCAACGGCCAAGGTTAATTTGGAGAACCAAATTAAGGCAGTAGAAGAAGCTCGTGCACGTGTTCAGCGGAATATCAACCGTAATATTCGACTGGACCAGGCCGAGTCTTCAATGCAGGCTTCGCTCGAGCGGAAAGAGACCAAGGCGACATACGATACGCGAAAGGAATTGTTGCGTGACTTTCCTGAGTTGCGTGACCACGAGCGTTTGGTCACGCTCATTCGATCCGCCAGCAATATCCAGCAGACGCTAGTGGAGCCATCAGCGAATCTTCCCAAGACTGTCTTGGAAGAGGAAGCAAGCGACGCATTGCGGACAATCGTGTTGACGGCTCAGCAGGGCAAAGCCGCACCCGATCTTCGCGGTGAAACGATTTATATTCGAGCGGGCGGGTCAGTGTTGGCATTCGATGGTGAAGACGGAAGTCTTCGCTGGCGAAAATACGTGGGGAATTCCAAGGATCTTCCACCGGTACGGCTAGAGGATGGCGTTTTGCTCAGTGATTCAGCTTCGCTGGAAGTGCTGCGTTGCGGTGCAGAAGATGGGAAAGTGGCATGGCGTTCGCAGATCGGCGAGCGGTTCCCCGAACCAATTTCGGTTGACGATGAAGTCTATGTTGCTGGTGAATCAGGACGGCTGGTTTCACTCGATGGGGTATCAGGCGATGCCAAGTGGGCGACTCAAATTCCCCAAGGTTTGGAAGTCGGTCCAGGCATCGATAGTCGTGCTGATCGGGCCTATCAAGTCGGTAATCACAGCAACCTGTACGTTTTGAATACGCGGGATGGTTCCTGTTTGGAGAGTTTCTACGTCGGCCATGGTGAAGGCACGATTACCGTTCCTCCCGTGTCTTTGCTTGGTCACCTGTTTGTGATTGAAAACGCTGCGAGTGACTTCGCCAATATTCACGTTCTGCGTTTGGACGAAACGGGAGGCGGTCTGAAGGTCGCTCAACCGTTGTTGCGATTAACAGGTAACGTTCGAGTAACCCCCATTATCCAGGGGCGTCGTTTGATTGTGCTGACGGATCGTGGCGAAGTAAAGGTTTTGGATATCGAGCCAACTGCCGAGCGGGAGCAAGTAACCGTGGCGGCAAGCCTGCCTGCTTTTTACGATCAGCCGACCGCAACGCAAATGGCCGTTGGCCGCGCTCAGATGTGGATCACCGGAACGCGTTTGGGGCGATATGAGCTGCAGATCAATACTGGACGTGTGATTCGTGACTGGAGTATCCATGAGTTGGACACGTTTATCAGTCAGCCGTATGCGACCGGTGATGCACTCGTGCACGCCCGTGTGTTGCGAGACACTTCTGCGATCCGGGTGACCGCGGCGAACCCGAAGACTGGAGAAGAAATTTGGCGCACAGATGTCGGTGTCCCCGTATCTGTTATGACCCGTGCGCCGGAGGAGAACGGTTTGCATGTGGTCACGAGTCAAGCAGCGTTGTTTGATCTGGACCGCGAGGCATTGACAAATGGATCAACGACCGGGCCGATCGAGAATCCAGGTGATCAGTTGGTGGCGATTCGTTTTGAGGATCCCATTGCGATCGATGATCAGCGGTTTGTTCTGATCAATGCAGTCGATGGCAGAACAACCATGGTCTACGAACCGCAGCGACCGACCCAGAAATTGCGGAAAGTGACGTTGCAGTTGCCGTCCGGTCGACCTAGCGGTGGCGGTTTGGTAGCCGGCGGCGGATTGTTCTTACCGCTCGACACTGGACGAGTTGTTTTAATGCAATGGCGAAACGGTTCCATGCTTGGATCGCCGTTTCAACCCGCGAGTGATCCGGTCGGAACCGTCCGCTGGACCAGGCCGCTGGCATTGCCAGATGACTCGGGGCAGGTCGTCTTGGCGGATAGTCGTAAGAAAATTTATCGGCTTCGGATCGCGGAGCAAATTCGAGAACTGTCGTCCAAAGATATCGAGTTTGAACTGTTGGGGCCGACTGCTGCTGTGGATGCCACGATGATAGCGACCGCCAAAGGTCCGTCGTCCGACTTTGTGGTCGGTTACGACATGGCGACGCTTGAAAAGAGCTTCCAGCACCTGCTGCAAGGTCGTGTGGTTTGGGGGCCAGTCGAAGCGGGTGATCAAAGTTTGATTCAGACCGATGATTCCGTTCTGCGAGGAATTGCGGTCGATGGAAGTGAGACATTCCAGGTCAAACTGCCTGCTGGGAGCCCCGTTGGAAAGCCGCTGTTATACGACGGCAAACTAATCTTGTCCGGTTCAACAGGGTGGATTGCCACCATTGATCCGGTCGCGGGGCAGATCGTCGGTAGCAGCGATCTAGGACAACCTCTCTCGGCGACACCTCTCTTGTTCAATGACCGCTTATTGGTGCCCGGTTCTGAAGGCGTGGTCTACGTCGCTGATATTCCTGCCAACTGAGTTTTTAGATTCATGCGGATTCGTACTGTGAACCAATCGTTACTGCGCGGCACCTTGGTCGGCGTTTTCCTGATCGGCCTGTTTTGTCAGCCAGGGCTGTTTTGCCAGTCTGCCCTGGCTCAAGCGATGTTGAGCTACGCGAAGACAGGAACGCCTCCTGATCCCGGCTTGGATCTGCTGCAGGAAGAGGCTCACGATATTTTGTTCTTCACGAAGAAGTCAGGTGGTGGCTGGGCCAAGGTCTTGCTGCTCGATTTCCCGGGACGGACACCACCCTCGACGGACCGTCGGACAGGGTCTTTGAAAATCCAAGTGCTCGGGATTGAGGGCAAAGAATTTGCCGTTCGTTGGAGCGATATTGAGCGGCTTTGGCTTTGGGAGATTCGCCTTGAAGAAGAGACGAAAAAACGTTTGGCGAGAGGTGACTTTGTTGGCGCATATCCATTCTTATCCGTCTTGATTCGAGACTATCCAAATCGACCTGGTCTGCGAGATTTGCGGACCGAGTTTTTGTGGAAGGATGCGGCCGCACGATTCAAACGTGGGGAAGTGGCACCAACTCTTGCGATGTTAGAAGAATTGCGACGTTATGCTCCCGAATTTAAAAGGTCGCAGGTACTTCGCGTCATCGAGGAAGTAACGGACCGTTTGATGGCAGATCTTGTCGAAAAACGCGAGCTGGATCGTGCGCAGCAGATGTTAGCTCGCTTGGAAAAAGATTACCAAGTCGAGAACCTAGCCTCGGTCGAAAAGTGGAACTTGGCGTTCCTCAAAATGGCGGAAACCAAGAGGCAACAGGCCATTGAAGCACGAGATCGCAAAGATTACCGATCAGCTCGTGAGCTTGCTCGTGAAAGCGTTTACCTAAAACCTGACATCGCTGGCGGGCAGGAGTTGATTCGTGAAATCGACACCATTTATCCCTTGGTGAATGTTGGTGTGTTGCAGTCGGCAACCGTGCTGGATCCCACTCGAATTGATAATTGGGGTGCTCGCCGTTCGGGGCGTTTGATTTATCGAACGTTGTTCGAAATGGAGGGAGCTGGCCCGGAGGGAGGCGAATATGATTTCATTTTTGGCGATGTGGAAATGACGCCGGATCGGATGCAATTCGATTTGCAGCTCGATCCGAACCAGTTGGAGCCACCCCTGGATCAAGTGCAAGGCTATTTTATCGCAGATGTGTTAGCGTCTCGAGCGCAGCCGACATCAAGCAATTACTTCGCCCCCTGGGCATCGGCGGTGAACACCATTGCTTTGGAGGGTCCCCGACAAATTACCTTCAACCTGCGGCGGCCTAATGTGTTGCCAATCGCTTTGTTGCAAGTGCCGGTCGATGGCAGTTGGTTCGGCGGTGCACCTGGTTCCCCGACCGGTGATTACCGGAGGGATATTGTCGAAGATAACCTCGTTCGGTACGTGCTAACTGGCGAACCGGAGACACCAGCTCAGCCCCGAGAAATTGTTGAAATACGGTCGGAATCGGCCGCGGATTCGGTCAGCAAGTTGCTGCAGGGACGCGTCGATGTATTGGACCAATTGTTCCCCGCCGACGCGGTTCGGTTGAGTAAGAGTAAGACCATCAAGGTCGTCAATTATCCGCTGCCTACGGTTCATATGTTGGTGCCCTGCTCGGATCATCCGTTCCTCGCAGAACGAACCTTTCGACGTGCACTGCTCTATGGAATTAATCGCGAAGATATCTTGCAGGGAGAGTTGCTTGAAAATCTTGAGTCGGAAGGTTGTCGGGTTTTGTCTGGGCCATTTCCGGCTGGCTTGGAGCTGAACGATCCACTCGGCTACGCTTACGATATGAGCATCGAGCCTCGGCGGTACGAACCGCCGTTGGCGAAGTTGCTGCTGACGCTGAACGAGAAGCAGATGAAGTCGATGTCGCAGCGTCGAAAAGAAGAGATGCCCAAGATGACGCCGATTCGCCTGGCGTTTCCGCCTGATAATCTTTCGCGAGTTTCCTGCGAGGCAATTCGCAGCCAATGGGCGCTGCTTGATTTGGATGTGCAACTGGTCGAGATGGCGGTCGGTCAAACATTCCCAGAGCCGGATGAGGACATTGCTGACATCGTCTATGTAGCAGCGGCGGTCTGGGAACCAGTACTTGATGCTCGCCGAATTCTTGGACCGGAGGGGTTAGCAGGGAGCGAGGACCAACTGGTTGGTCTTGGGCTTAGGCGATTAGAAGAGGCACGGAATTGGCGGGAAGTGCGTGATCGCCTGCTCGACTTGCACTCTATCACGCACCATGAATTACCGGTGTTGCCGCTTTGGCAGATGGTGGATTCGTACGCCTACCGGCGAGATTTGATTGGAGTAGGAAGTGATATCGTTTCGCTTTATCAGAACGCAGGGAAATGGCGGTTGGGACAATGATGCGTTGGTCGATTTGCCTATTGTTTTCGTTCAGTCTGACGCTGGTTCTGCCCGCGCAAGATGACGACTCCGGTAAGACGGTGGAAAGTGCGCCCGCGGACGCGTCAGCGAATGCAGCCGCAACGGAAGACGGGGAAGAGAAGGTTCAGGATCCTTGGGATTATTCCCCTTACCGCGTGCTTCTGTGGCTGGTCACCGATGATGGAAAACTGAAAAAATCCGTGATTGAACAGCCGTTGCGTGATTTGTTGGATCGTGATTTCTCGGCGGTTTGGCGGATGGACGTGAGGGACGCTCCGTCGCCCGTGGCTTTTGCGATTCAACGCGACTTGGATCAAATCAGTTATGAAACCTTGACCGCCTCCGACCCCGTTCTGGCAGTCAAGCGAGAGCATCCTGATGCGGTGCGAATCCGAATCGCGAAGAATGTTGGCGAATATGTGAAAAATGTATTCGGCACGCAGCAGCTTATCGATGAAGTATTGACTCGCGCCGAAGCGGTTGGCGATGAAGGGATGTTGGGAGTAAAGAAGGTGCTCAAGGCGGTTGACGGTGATGCCTTGTCAGTTGCCGAAATGTGGTCTGATGAAGATACCGAAGCGATCTTGGTTTCACGCGGTTTGGCTGAAACGCTGACTGACCCAAAAGCGAAACTGATCACTCCAAAGATCAGCGAAATGGTCGGCGATTCCGTTTCACAATACGACAAGGTGGTGATTGCCTATGTCCAAAGTGATAGTGTCCCTTACAACGTAACCGCGATTGAATTTGATGTTTTGATGCGTCACTTTGGGCCTCCGGTTCATCGTCAATCACTTTCACGCAAGACGCTCGTTGCCAAGATTAGTGAGGCAGTGACGCAGGCGTTTCGGCCTGTGGTTCGAATCGAGAATGCTGGACAGCGAAGCGCCGTCGGATTGCTCCGAGCTGGTGGTTTGATTGTGAATCCAGATTCCCCTGCCAACGTTCGCGTAAATGACACGTTGGAGCCGATGACGCGTAAGAACGATCGGAATGGCAATCCAATTCTGATTGGGCCGCTAGGTTGGGCGTTTTTGTCCGTTGATGAGATCGAAGGGCGGAATCTCAAGATGGATTTCTATGCGGGGCGTGCTGGGGGATTGCAGGGCCGGAAAAACAGCCGAACATTCCGAATGGCACTCAAGGTCAGACCGCAGGGCGAGTCGACCTTGTTGCGGTTGCATTTGCAACGGAAACCCGATTTTCCGCTGATTGGCTACGAGATCTACGAGAAGGAACTGAAGTCAAGCTCCATGACCTTTGTTGGCCGAACCGATTGGGATGGTCGTTTAAGGATCGAAAGTTCTGATCGTCCATTCCGGTTGCTTTACGTCAAGAACGGTGGAGCTGTTTTGGCGAGGCTTCCGTTGGTGCCCGGCCTCTATCCAACCCAAGTTGCAGATCTGTCGGGGGATGATGTGCGACTGCAAGCAGAGGCCTACATCCGTGGTGTACAGAATTCGATCGTCGATCTGATTGCAATCAGGGAGCTCTTCAAAGCAAGAATTCGACTGCGGCTTGAACGTGGTGAGGCGGACAAGGCGGAAGTCTTGATGGAAGCGTTGCGGGTTCAACCAAGTAACGAAGAGTTGGCGGGTGACATGGGGCGTCGACAAACCGCATTCCTCGGTGCTTTGGCGGGCGGTAGCAACGCCAATCAGCGTCGAAAGGTTGATGAGATGTTTACGACGACCCGCGAGCTGTTGTCCAAGCACATCAACCCGAAAATGGTTCGCGAGCTGGAAACCTTGTTGATCAAAGCGAACGAAAATGGTGGGAAGCTGCCGCCAGAGCCGGATGGTGCGGACGAATGATCACCGAGGTCGTGAGAATACGCACCTAGCCTGCTGGGCGGCTAAGAAATTGATGCGACTATTTTTTGCGCCAACTTGGTTTCTTACGCCGAGAGTTTTCATGGTGGGTGATGATGTTGAACGTCGCATCTCGACCTGACAATTTTCGGCCAGTCGGACGATTGGTGGGGCGAACGACTTTTGCCCGCAACCGATTCTCTGCTTCTCGAAACTCGTCGTTCAATTCAAATTCAACCCACAGCCCTGGTTCCGGCCTTGGTGTCGGCCGAATCGATCTTCGGGCCTCGGGGATTTCCCAAACGCTGGTATGAAAGAAAACATCCTCACGAAAATCCTCGCCCTCGATGAATCCGTATTTCCCTTCGGCATCGATGAAGGTGATTTTCCCCAAGCGTCGTCGCTGGATGCGGAATCGCTTTTCGGGGGAATTTGAATCCTCGGAGTGTGACACGAACGGCTCGCTAGGCAATAAGAATGGCCCGCTTCAGTTCAAATCAGCGGCCTCGGGAACATCTTTAACACCAATCCACCTTGCCAGGGAACCCGACGTGGCTTGTCGGATGATCCGAGGCCACATCTCTGGAGCAGGAGAGAACACAGTCTCCGCGGTGGCGGGGAGAATGTGCCAATAACCCTGGTCCATCTCTGCTCGTAACTGATCTGCTTCCCAGCCGAGATGACCAACGATCAATCGACACGGGCCTTCCTGCTCACGAACGAGATGCTCGAGCAAGTGTTTTTGAGCGGCGAGGTAGATGCCCTGACCGGTTTCTACGTCTCCATATTGGCTGATCGGGTGCACTGCCACAACAGGGCCGGATAAAGGCCCTCCGAAGTGGAGCATGTTCCAAGGGTTGTGGTTGCCAAGGCCGTCATGGTTTTCCGGGGGACTTTCGGCCGATTTCTCGATCGATTTTTCGGCGGGTCTCTTGACCGAGCCAATCAGTCTTTGATTCGCGTTGAAAACCGAATTGGCCTCTTCGGATGACTCGCCCATCATCATCTTGATCGCTTCAGGAGTCGGTTTGAACGGTCGATTCACCATCACGCCGATCAAGTCGTCTTCGTCGTGATGAACAATGAGGCAGACGCCACCGGTGTACATCGGGTCGGTGACGAGGGAGGAGGCGACGAGCAACTGTCCAGTTAGAGAGTGAACCATTCAACGCTTCAATATCGAGGTCTGTCAGGTTGGCATTCGGCCTTATAGGTTCTAAAAGTAAGAGGAAGCCGGCGGGCTAAACGCCTGCGGCAGATCTTGTCTTTTTTCCACCTAACCATTTTACCGCAAAGCCGATGACGATCCAACATATGCGTAAGACGTACACCATGGGTGGGCTTAGTGAACAGGACGTTGATTCTGATCCGTTGGTTCAGTTTCAAACCTGGTTTCATGAGGCAAATCAACCCGATCTACCAGATTGGTTCGAAGTCAATGCGATGACTCTGTCGACGACCGATACCGCCGGGCAAGTCAGTTCTCGGATTGTTTTGTTAAAGGGCTTGGACGTAAGTGGGAAATTAATGTTCTTTACGAACTACCAATCCGACAAAGCCAAGCAGATTGAAGCCAACCCTCATGTAAGTCTCTGCTTCTTTTGGCCTCATCTAGAACGCCAGGTCCGGTTGAACGGTCAAGCGAAAAAGACGAGTCGACAGCAGTCAGCCGAGTACTTTCACAATCGGCCGCGCGAGAGCCAGATTGGAGCCCATGCCAGTGGTCAGTCTTCGGTGGTTGCAAGTCGTGAGATGTTGGATCAGGGATTTCAGGAAATCGAATCGCAGTTTGTGGGGACCGATGTGGTGTGCCCAGAGCATTGGGGTGGATACGAGGTCGAGCCTGAAAGAATCGAGTTTTGGCAAGGCAGGACAGGACGCCTTCACGATCGCATTTGTTATCGGCAGATCGCCGAGGGATGGGAGATTGTTCGCTTGGCACCGTAGCCGAAGATGGCAAGTGCGTCTGTAATCAGCTACAGCATGTCGAGCGGATCGATATCGACGACGTACAGCACTTCGTCTTTTTCGGGAATCGTAAACGACTCGGTCGCGCGTCGAATTGTTTCGCCCAGATGTTGTGAATTGACCGATTGCACCAGCAGGTGGTATCGGAATTTACCTCGCAACTTCGGTATCGGTGGTGGGGCAGGGCCCAGAATACGAACTTCGAATCCGAGCGTTTTTCGAGCTGCCTCGAGCCTGCTGCGAAGGTTTTCGGCAACCGCTTCGGTGGTTTCGTCGAGAGTCCCTCGGACAATGATCCGTCCAACGCTTCCCAGTGGTGGGTAATTAAATTTACGACGCATTGCCATCTCGCCCTTGGCAAAGGATTCGTAGTCGTGTCTTGAGGCCGCTTGGATGGCGGGATGCTCAGGCGAGAATGTTTGCACGATTACGCGTCCACCTCGATCGCCACGACCGGTTCGTCCAGCGACTTGGGTGACGAGTTGAAAGGTCCTTTCGGCAGCTCGGAAATCGGGGAAATGAAGGGCTGAGTCCGCATTGATGACGCCGACCAATAGGACATTTGGAAAATCGAGTCCTTTGGCGATCATCTGAGTTCCCAGCAGGATATCGACCTCGCCTCCGCGGAATGCCGCGAGCACTTTCTGGTGACTTCCGGGGCGTCGCATGGTGTCACTGTCCATGCGAGCGATGCGAGCCTTGGGGAACCTTGCTTTGACTTCGACTTCCAGCCGTTGTGTACCAAGTCCACCATACCGAATCCCATCAAAGCGGCACTCTGGGCACCATGGGGGTGTCGCGATCGTGAAATCACAATAGTGGCAAACTGCTTTTCCACCATCACGATGATGTGTCAGCGGCATATCGCAGTCAGGGCAAGAGACGACGTGGCCGCAGGCGGGGCATTGGATGGTCGTGGCAAAACCGCGGCGATTCAGTAACAGAATGACTTGCCCTTTGTCCTGAAGAGCAAGTTGGACGGCTTGGTGCAGGGGACGACTGATCGCACCCGATGTGCGATCATCGCGGACACGCAGGTCGACTAATTGAACCTCAGGCATGGGCCGATCGTTGACCCGTTGCGGCAGCGATATTAATTCGGCGTGACCAGTTTGAGTGGCATACCATGATTCGAGTGATGGCGTGGCGGAACCAAGAATCAAAGGGATGCCTAACGAATTCGCTCGCGCATGGGCGACGCGGCGAGCGTGGTAGCGAGGCTGCGTGTCCTGCTTGAAGGATGCATCATGCTCTTCATCCAAAATGATCAGTCCCAAGCGGGGCAGGGGAGCAAAGACGGCGCTGCGGGGACCAACGACGACCTGAACCTCACCTTGCCTAATGCGTTGCCACTGAAAGTGACGTTCGGCAGGAGTCATTTGGCTGTGCAAGACAGCGACTGATGGAAATCGACGCTCGAACCTACCTCGCGTTTGAGGCGTGAGGCTGATCTCGGGTACTAGCACAATCGCGCTACGTCCGAATTTCACAAGGTGTTCGATTGCGCGGATGTAGACCTCCGTCTTTCCACTGCCGGTGACACCGTGCAACACGAGTGTTTGGCTCTTGCCCGTGTCAATGGATTCGATGATTCGCTTCAACGCATGGGTCTGGTCATCGGTGAGTACCAAGTTCTTTTCGGTCTCGCCATCACTGAGTTGCCATCGAGTCGATGTGGAAGTCGACAGTTCGCGTCTGACGTCGGTGCCGAGCAACCCCTTTTTGTGCAATTGGCGAATGGGAGCCTGTGTGCATTGAGCCTCCACCATCAACTGATTGGCGGTGAGTGGGCGATCGGCGGCGAGCAATAATCGTGCGACAGCTTTTTGTTTCGAGGGTAACGACTCAATCATCTTGTCGGAACGCAGTGAGGGTTCCGGAAAATAATAAGTACGTTGGCGGGTTCCAGCGAGAGACCGCACGCTCGAAGGGACGAGGGTATCGAAAACTTGTCCAACTGGCGCCTGATAGTAGTGACTCATCCAGAGTACTAATCGCAGCAATGGCGGATCGCATAAGGGTTCGTCATCGATGATTTCCGCGATGTCTCGAAGTGACCGTTGAGCGGCCGATCCCATTTTTGTTTCAATGCACCACGCGGTGATTGGCTTGCGGCGTTTTCCGAGTGGCACCCGCACCCGCATCGCGGGTTTTAGCTCTTCTCGCAGAATGTCGGGAATCCGGTAATCGTATGGCCCGTACGGGGCTTCACTGAAGACGACGGTGGCAATCGCGACATCATCGGCAGCGGCCAATTCCCATGGCGGTGGCTCCGTCTCGAAAAGTTCGACTTGGTGAGACGTACCGGATGAGGAAGGTGGGCGAATCGCGTCTGTTTCCCCAGGACCGGAACGGTTATTTTCCGTTCGGTCTGCGTGCTCGTTCGAAGATTCGTCTGGCAGCGGCATGAATCGATGCAGAGGGGAAATGAAACGGGGATGGCCGACGCCTTCTGTCAACATAGTGGATGGACGGGCTGGTTGAATCGGGGATTGCGAAAACAATTTGAGAAGCGTCAAATCAATCGTGTTGCATCCTATTGCAGAATAGGGACACGTCTGGTCCGATGCTCTGGCTGCGAAGATCCACCGGTAAGGGAAGCATTTTGATGAAAAAAATGGGAGTGTTCGGCGGATCTTTCGATCCGATCCATCTTGGGCATCTATGGATCGCCGAGGCCGCCAAGGAAGATTTGGGTTTGGATGAAATTCGGTGGATTCCGGCCGCCCAATCGCCACTAAAGTCGAATCGGCCACTCGCTTCGGACGAAGACCGAATGGCGATGATACGGCTGGCTCTATCAGATTGTGCCGGCCACGTAATCGATGATCGAGAAGTGCGGCGGGGTGATGTGAGCTACACCGTTGAGACGCTTTCGGAGCTTAAGAATGAGTTTCCGGAAACGGAGTTCTGGCTCCTGATCGGCAGCGATTCGCTCCATTCAATTCCGGAGTGGCGGGAGCCCGAGCGATTGCTGCGGTTAGCGCGGCCCGCTGTCGTCCAGCGTGGCGGCGATCCAGAGTTGGATTTCTCTGTGCTGAAGGGACTTGCGTCGGAGGAACGCTTGGGGCAACTGCAAAATGATGTGATTCACACGTCTTTGATCGAACTTTCCAGCAGCGAATTACGGGAGAGAATAGCGGGAGACCGCAGTATCCGTTTTCGCACGCCAAGAGCGGTCGAAGCACTCATCAAGGATCGTAAGCTGTACCGTATCTGAAATTTGACCGTCTGGAATTTGACTGCCGTGAGGAGACAAATCCGATGTCATGAACGCGGCAGGGTGGATCTTTCTCACGGCCCACCGGGCTGTGATTGCAGCGACTCGCCTTATTCTGCATGGATCAGGACCGGTTGCCGGACGGTCGTCAAGCTTATCCAGCGAGTGACACACCGGTCGTTTTGGTACTCGCTAAGATCCACGTAGTGCGTCGGCGATTCGAATCGTTTCAGCGACCAGCAACTCGAGCCGCTCTTGGATTGATTCGTCCGTTAGAAAATCGCCCTCAAAGCAATCGCCGGTGGCGTAGATAAAACGCGGAATGACCAGGCATCTAAAATCGAGCATCAGGCTATTGGCTAGCCCCATGGCGGACATATAGCTGGTCTGGCCACCAGCGGCCAGCATCAGGCCGACCACTTTGCCGGTCCAGGCCCGACCGGTCAGTTCAACGGCATTTTTGGCTGCAGCGTTGACGTCGTAGTTGTAAATCGGCGACGCCATCAAGATGGCGTCAGCGGACTCCACCAGCTCACCTAGGCGTTTCGCATTGGGATCACCGTAGGCGGTTGATCCATCGCAAAGAGGCAATGCCGATTCTGCTAGGTCGAATAATTCGACCTTTCGTTGCAGGGTCGTCAAATGCTCCGTACACGCCCGAGCCAAAATTCGGCTGCGGCTGGTGGGGTGAAGGCTTGAACTTATTACTAGGATCATGGGCGGAATCCATCCGCAGTGGGGCGAACATTGAAAGCGTTAATCGCAATGCTCGCAGAGAGAGTCCGTGATGTCGAGCCGATGATCAGGGCTTTCACCAGGAACTGCTGAATTCTTCTCCATCAATTCCCAGGCGGTTTTTCAAAATGTTGAACTGGTCGTAAAGCCGCTCGCTGCTGCTATGAACGTGTTCAGCCTCCGTGATGAATTCCATTTTTTCGTTGGGATAAACGTCGTGGTCGATCAGGATCTGCTGGAATGGATCTAACGGCTTCCCATACGCGATGAGCAGTTTGTGCTCGTCTAATTGCACTTCCTGTCGCTTGGTGGGGTTGATCACGGCGATCCCAGTGCAACCGTCGTTCAGCAAAACGTCTTCGTACTCCCACAGAATGCTTTTCAGGACCGGCATGTCGATGTGTTCACGATAGAGATCCTCGTGGTCTCCGCCGGCTCGGTGGCTCGTTTCCAGAACGACATCGACGACGGGGCCGAGCGGTTCTACCAGTTCCAGAAACAGATCCATCAGTAAATGTCGCGTGGCAGCGGCCATGATGACCGGTGTTTTGGAGCCGTTCGAGTCGTCAACATACTCGTCAAATCGAAATCCCTGTTGCGGAACGATTTGCAGGTCGTAAGACGGACGGATCGCATCCGTGAGGTCGAACACCCCATAGGTGTCGATCCCCATGTGGACTTGGAGCTCGTCGTCTGAAAGAGTTTCAAAGCTGCCATTGGAGACTCCACGACGGGTGTCTTCGCCTATTCCACTGCGAAGGATTCGTTTGAGAAAACCCATTTCGATTTCGACCTGTGAGGCTGGATGATGTCGGAAGTGGCGATCGCCACGATTTTCAATCGCCCGACTGGGTAACTGACTACACCCAACGCTAGGTCATGCGAGTCTAGAAACCCGCCCTCCGCTCGACGCTTCACAGGTTCACTAAAAATGCAGCTGTCAGAGTTTGCAAAGATGGCTCAGATGGGTTTTTCGCTACAGCCGGACCCGCAAATCGCGTTGCTAAAAAGGTCTGAGGGTTGCGTTTTATCCACGTTTGGAGTGGATCTCCCACACCTGGCTTCGCAGATGGGGAACTAGACCGAAGCGAGGCTCAGTCCACCGGTGCGGGCCCAGTCGTTTTGCAGGCGGCATCCGGTTCTAGGTAGCACCACTTAGGTCTATCTAGCCGCACTCAGATGTTGAGCGACCGCTGCGAGTAACGGATCGATCGTTTGAGCTTGGATCTGGTGCGGAGGGGACCAGGGGAACCAGCGTGCTGATTGATGTTCGGTAATCGCCAAATTCGGTTTCTCGTTGAGATAGCCGAGAAAGTACCGGACATGCTTCTGAAAGACGGTTGCACCGAGATGTTCATATTGAACTGGGTACGTCAAATCGAAAGAAAAATCAGGATCGAGTTGAAATTGCGTGGCCGCGATGCCTGTTTCTTCCTCCGTCTCTCGCAAGGCCGTTTCGCGAAATGATTCTCCTGCTTCGCAGTGACCTTTTGGTAAATCCCAGCGATCATGATGCCGCATGAGCAGAAAGCTTTGTTCCTCGGTAACTCGATGGATCAGCAGGATCCCCGCGGCCCGTAACCGATTTTCTGGTTCGATATTCATGAGGGCGATCGTGGCTTACCGACTTGTCGATTGACAACCATTTCTTACGATGTGGATCCCGCAGACGGATGAACCGGAAAGAACTACGCCTTAAGAACCTCGCGACATGAAAATCTACACACGAACTGGTGATATGGGCAGTACGGGCTTGTTTGGTGGCCCTCGTGTCCCCAAGGATGATGCCCGGATCGAAGCGTACGGTACGGTGGATGAATTGAACGCGTCGATTGGGGTCGCTCGCAGTGCTGGCGTCAGCGAAGCGATTGATTCCCACCTCTGTCAGATTCAGAACGAGCTGTTCTCGATCGGTGCGGAATTAGCGACTCCCAACCCAGATGACCACGGAACAAGGTTGATTGGACCGCCTCATGTGGAGCGTTTGGAGGGATGGATCGATCAATATGAGAGTAGTTTGCCGCCGCTAAAACACTTTATCTTGCCGGCGGGAAGTGCCGCTTGCTCGGCGTTGCACCTAACACGAGGGATTTGTCGGCGGGCGGAGAGGCGGGTGGTAACTTTGGCGGGAAATGCTGAGTCTAGTGTTTCCGAAATGCTGGTCGTTTATCTCAACCGATTGAGCGACTTGCTGTTCGTTTTGTCGCGAGTCTGCAATCAGCAGGCCGATCAGCCCGAGGTTGTTTGGGTGCGGCCGGAGTTGTAGGCCAGCGAGCCAGGTACCGGAAATAGCTAGGTAACCGGCGATTGAGACCGCAAGGTGGGCTCTAGCATCCGCAGGCTTATCTAGTGTCGCTGACAGACCCCCAGGTTTTTTTAGTTTTCATCAGCTCGGCGGCGGTCCGCGCCCCGAACAAACGATGCTACAATCAGGCCGAGGCGAATGGCCTGCTGAAACGTTTCCGCGCGAGGTAAAATCGTGAAAAAAGTCGAAGCCATCGTACGACACTTTAAGTTAGAAGACGTCAAGAATGCCCTGACCGATCAGGGTATTCATGGCATGACGGTCAGCGAAGTACGAGGGTTTGGCCGGCAAAAAGGTCACACGGAAATTTATCGCGGGACAGAATACGCGATCGATTTTGTGCCGAAGGTCAAAATCGAAGTCATTTGCACCGATGACAATCTGCAAATGGTGATCGATACGATCTTGGAAACGGCACAAACGGGGCAAATCGGCGATGGTAAGATCTTCGTCACCAGTCTCGAAGACTCGATCCGTATCCGGACCGGTGAGCGGGGCGAGGACGCTCTCTAACGCTCTGTTCTGTGTTTCGTCGACTTGGTTGCCGCAAGAGCTAAGGGGCGAAACCAGCATTGGCGTCGCGATCGTTCATTGTGGGTGTCGGGCTCCAGCAAGCCCCGGAGGAAAAGCGGGCACCGGTATGACGAACTGGCTAGGCGGGTGCCATGCCGTTTTTTGCCCACACCTTTTCTGAGATCGGTATTGTCAGTGACTTCGCCGTTGAATCTTGGCCGGCTTACGATTGCTCGAAGGTGAGTGCACACCATGCCAATGCGACCGATCGTTCTCCGGTGCCGCGAGGTGCTTGGCGAAGGCCGGGCTAAGGCACGCGAACAGCACAATTCGGGTACACCTGCGATGCAAGTCAGTACCTTGATCGCGGATCTTTACGATGACGTCGTCCTGGACATTTGGAATCAGGCGATTCGTGAGCACGCAACGGATGAGCGACTGGCTGATTTATCGCTAGTTGCACATGGGGGATTCGGTCGCCGCGATTTGGCGCCGTATTCGGATGCGGACCTGATGTTGCTGTCCACACGCCGATCGGAAGGTCTGGCGAATCAGTTTGCGGGCAACCTGACCCGTGACTTGGGTGACTCGGGAATCGTGCCGGGGTTGTCGATTCGCTTGCCTGACGAAGCTTGCCGGCGAGCGTGGGAAGATCCTGTTATTTTCTCTTCGCTAGCCGAATCTCGTCTACTGGCGGGAAGCTTGCGAGTTTACACAAAGTATTTTAATGCTTTTCGCCGCGGTGCGATGCGTCGGCGGAAACGATTGATCAAGGGTGTGGTTGCCGCTCGCCGTGCAGAACGGAGCAAGTGGGGTGAGACGAACTACTTGCTGCGCCCGAATGTGAAATGCTCACGCGGCGGTTTGCGTGATATTCAGTTGATTCGTTGGATTGGCTTTGCACGCTACGGAGAAACCGACCTCGAGCGACTACGAAAGCTAGGGGCGTTGCCAGAAGAAGACTCTCGTTTTTTGCGACAAGCCTATTCCTTCTTGTTGCGAGTGCGTCATGAATTGCATTTTCGTGAGGGATCTTGTCAGGACGTGATGGATCGCGGCACGCAGATGGAGATCGCGGCCGATTGGGGTTATCAAGGAAAGGAAGGTGTCTTGCCTGTTGAAGAGTTCATGCAGGATTACTTCGACAACACTCGAAACATTCGGTACGCATCGACTTTCTTTGTCGATGATGCCCGCAGCCAACCGTTGCTGCATCGCGTCTACGAGTGGGCACTTTCACAGAACGTCACCGATAAAATTCGGATGGGGCCAACCCACATCTGGGTACCGTCCGAGGATTTGCATGAGTTCGCACGTTCCCTGCCGGATGTGTTGCGTTTGATGAGTCTGGCGAACCAGCACCGCAGGCGAATCTCGCACCGTACATGGCAGGCAATACGCGAAGCGATGATGGATCGTAAGCCGATGCCTCCCGATCCAGTAACCATCGAGGCGTTTCTTTCACTTTTGAGTCGTCCGGGGCGTTTGGCGCAATTGTTGCGCAGATTGCATGAACTACGAATCATCGAGCAGTTAATTCCCGAGTTCAAACGCATGCGAGGATTGCTGCAATTCAACGCGTACCACCAGTACACGGTTGATGCTCATAGTTTTCGCGCTGTCGAAGCTGCGACAGATCTTGAGCAAGATCAAGGTGGCATGGGGCGACGCTATCGACGGTTGGACGACAAGCGATTGCTGCACTTGGCACTATTGATTCATGACATCGGTAAAGGATACGAAGAAGATCATTCGATTGTCGGTGCAAGAATCGCGCAGCGGACGGCGGAGCGACTGATGCTCGATCCAACTTCGGCGGAGACTTTAGAATGGCTGGTCTTGAAACACTTGGCAGTAAACGTCGTTGCGTTTCGACATGATCTGAGTGATCCCGAAATCGTGCTCTCTTTTGCTGCAGAGGTTGGATCTATCCGACGATTGGAGCTGCTGGTTGTTCATACCTACGCGGACCTCGTGGCCGTCGGGCCGGGTGTGGCGACAGATTGGAAACTGAATCTGATTGAGGACTTGTACAGACGCACAAGGCGATACTTTGATTCGGGGAATCTGCCGGGTAGCCCAGACGATCCGGAAATCGAAAACAAGCTGTCGCGGGTTCGCCAAAAACTGGATGAGCTTGGGACGCCGATTGGTGGATATGATTTGATGGAACAGATGCCGCTGAGCATGCTGTCTCTCGGTGAGCCGGAGGATTTGGCGGTTGACTTGGATCAGCTTAATCGTTGCCAGGGCAACGAAGCGTCATTTTGTACCTGCAAGTTCGATCCGCACTTCAACTCCATGCGTTACACCTTGATCCACCGCGAAGATCAGAATTCAATTGGAACGTTTGCACGCGTCACAGGTGCTTTCAGTACCTGTGGGCTTGAGATCTTGCGAGCGCAGATTGAAATGGTCGGTAGCTTCGCCTGGGACAATTTTTGGGTTTCCGATCCCGACTTTCCTGATGGTGATCCCCCTCAGGCACGCAGGGATGAAGTTTGTCAGACGATCTGTCGTGTGGTGGATTCGCCTGAGGAACCACTTCCGCCCCAGCGTAGAACGTGGGCCCAGCAACGGCAGCGGGAGCCTGACAGCGTCAACGTTTTGCCGTCGAAGGTTGTCTTCGATAACGAAACGGTCGACCGTTACACCATTTTGTCTGTCTTTGCATACGATCACTCAGGACTGCTTTACCGGATCGCTGCGATGTTGGGTGAGAAGAAAGTTGTTCTGCATTTCGCAAAGATCGATACACACCTCGATCAAATCGCTGACGTCTTTTACGTCTCTGAGGTAGATGGATCCAAAATTGTCAATTCACAACGTCGGCGAGAGATCCGCGAGGCTTTATTGGACGCGGTTAGCTAATCGAAGCGGACTGTGGCTGTTGTATCGTTTAGCGAAGGCAGTGGCGTAGAGGCGATTGGGATGCGGTGATTCCAAAACTCAGCAAAAGTTTGACCTGCTTTTCATTGCCGAGCCTTTGCCGCGCGGGCATGTTTAAATGGTCCTTTGACCCCGATCGCTCGGCAGATTCTCCCACCCCGAAGTAGGTGCAACTCACCTGCATAATTTTGAGGGAACAGTACCCAGCGAGCATCAAATCAATGGTTGTCGCTGAGTCTGTGGACATCGGCAAGGAAACTCTGGTTTGGATGTCGGACCTTGTTTAAATAAAACCCTCCAAAACATGGATGTTCTTCGATGCGTACATCTGCAGTCGCCGTCGCGATCGTTGCCTTTTCCACAGTCGTCTACTCCGTGAGTGCGGAGGACGATTTCAGTGCTCTGCTTGCAGACCTGACTTTCACGGACGCTCCTGGCTCGGCTGAGCCACTTGCGAAAGCCTCCACCGAACCAGTGGAAAGACTGAAGCCAGTTCACGAGTTTGCGTTGCCGGCGACAGCACCTGCGATGGTTGATCTGGCAGAAATTCTTGAGAGTGCCGATTTGGAAACTGCTGCTCTGGAAACTGACGATCTGGAAACTGACGATCTGGAGATGCCGGTCGAACTCGAGACGGAAATGAAGCCTTCGGCTCCACGGATCGCTTTGCAGGATCCAGTGCCTAGCGAGCCTGCGGCCATTCCCAGTGCACCACGATCGACCAACCAGCACTTTGACCTGAACGAAGCTTTTGCTTTGCAGTCGCCTTCACCTGCTGTTCCTAGTCGAGTCGTCGGTCATCAACGGTTGCACACCGCACCCGCCGCATGTGGTGGCGGTTGCGATCAATCAGTCGGCTGTGACAACGGCATGGTGTGTCGCCCACGTTCGAGCGTGAATTTGCCAACGTCAACTTTGTTGCAGTACTTCCGAAGCAATCCTTGTTACACAAACGTCTGGGACGGCTACCAGCGGAAATGTGCGAACCACAGCCACCTACATGGCGGCTGCGATTGCTTTCGACGCAATTGTCATAATGATTGTGGGGAAGTCCTCGAGTGTGCCCCTGCCAATTGCGTAAAGTGTGACGGCACCTGCGACTGATCTTTGGCTGTGATCGGTGAGCCAGCCATGCAAGCAAGATAGTTCCGAAGAAAATACCCTCGTTACCATGAATCTATTTGAGTGAAGGCAGTGGTGCTGCCGATCATCTAAATACCATGGATTGGGAGGGTGGAACGAATGGTGCCGTCGTTCCAGCATTGATGGGTCATGGTGAGGCAGGGAGGGCTTCACCATGACCCTTCTCTCTGGTCGCTTCAAGTGATGCAGAGAACCTGGCACCCCAAAAAGAACAGCCGCCAGAGCACTCGCTTCGGCGGCTGTTTCGGTAGATGGACTGCCGTTCACGCGGTTATGCGAACAACTGCTTCACAATGGAACCATCTCGCACGAGTGTGATTGGCCGACCAGTGGTCGTGTCGTATTCCAAGGTTGGGTCGATTCCCAGGTTGTAGTAAAAGCTGGCAGCGACATCATCAGGTGAAATGCCTTCATGCCGTGGGCCGGCTGCAGTGTCGTCGCTCTCACCAATCACTTGTCCACCGCGAACTGCCCCGCCTGCCATCAGCATGAACATGCAGCGAGGGTAATGGTCTCGTCCGCCTTCGGCGCTTCGTGTGTTGATCTTTGGCGTTCGGCCAAATTCGCCGGTAACGAAGACAGCTGTAGATTCCAGCAAGCCGCGTTGTTCCAAGCCGACCAGTAGTCCGCTGAGTCCTGCATCCAATTTGGGTAAGTTGTTTGTTTTCAATTTGGTGAAGTTGTCTTGGTGTGTGTCCCAACCGCCTAATTGGACGCTCACTAGGCGTACACCGGCTTCCACGAGTCGAAGTGAAAGCATGCAGCTCTGTCCGAAGCTATCTTCACCAAACTGGCGAGCGAAGCTCTCGGGTTCTTTGCTGATGTCAAACGCTTCACGAGAGCGAGGTGAAGTAATCATTGAATAGGCCTGCTCGCCGAATTGATCTAAGCCTTCCAGCAGTTGGTCGCTCTTTTCAAGGGCAGCAAATCGTCGATCTAACTTTCGCAGCAAGTCTTGTCGCCGCTCGACCTCATCGATTCCAATGCCATTCGCCAGGCTGATACCCCGAACAGAAAATGGATCGCCGAAGCTCGGTTGCGAATTTGTTTCTAGTGGGGCATAGCGAATACCTAGGAATCCCGGCCCTTGTCCCGCTCGCGGCACCGCGACCATGCTGGGGATATCACTCTTGCTGGAAAGTTCCTTTGAGACCACCGCTCCATAGCTGGGGTACTCTAACGCCGGAATCGGTTTGCTGCCGGTGTTGACGTATTCGCGGCCTAAGCGATGAGCGGCCAGCGTGTGGCTGACACCCCGCAAGATGGCAAACTTGTCGGCGCAGGTTGCCAATTTGGGCAGATGCTCGGAAATCTGAATGCCAGGGACATTGGTTGCGATCGGCTTGAATGAGCCGCGAAATTCATCTGGTGCATCTGGCTTCAGATCAAAGTTGTCCAGATGGGAAGGTCCACCTGGGAGTTCAATGAAAATGGCACGGTCGGCTCGGCCCGTTTGTAATTGACCCGCCTGAGCCATCTGTAGGTAATTACTAAGCGTCAGGCCTCCCGCAGTTAGCATCCCTGCTTTGAGCATGTCACGCCGGCGAAGTCCGTCACAGGTTTGGTGGTATCTCATGTTTGTTTTCTTCGATTCGGAAAGGTATGTGTCGATGAATCACAGTCGCTGCAACGGTTGGGCAGCGATTGGGAAGTGGAGCGAATGTTGGTCTCACACCTTAGTGGGTGATAATGAATTCTTTCGTGTTGACCAAAGCCCACAGTAAGGACTGAACCCCTGCTGCAGTTGCTTCAGATTCTTCGATGAATTGAAGAGCAATCTTGGATTCATTTTCATCGGGATAACGACTGAGCGTTCGTAGATATGCTTCTTCGATTAAGTCGCTGACAGTTGCTACCGCCTCCGCATTGCCAGCCATTTCGGCCGGTTCCAGCGATGCCCAGACTTCAGGGTCAGCAATCAGTTCCTCGAATTTGGGGACCGCGAATCCGGCCCGAGTTACTCGTTTAGCTGCGCTAGCGAATTCGCGTTCCAGTTGCTTTCGCAGATTTTCCTGACGAGCCTCAGGGAGGCGGCGAAACTGTTGAGCACGTTTGATCATTTGTTTCCTCATCGCGTCAGTTTTTCGAATCGCAGCAAGCTGTCGCGGATCTTGTGCGCCAACCGGCCCTGGAACTCCGAGTGCTTCACAGGCTTGCATCACCCAGCTGTTTTTATCGCTGAGTCGCTTGTGCATTTCTGAATCGTTGCGTAAGTAGATCGATTGCAGCAAGCTGGGGGAATCGCTTCGATCGCAATCACAATTTGTTTCTCGAATCGATTGACCGAAAACTTCCAACACGAAATTTTGTTGATTTCGGAGTCTCGGTTGGCCTTCGGCGATCGCCATTTCTTCAAGTTCGCCTCTGAGTTCTTTTGCTCGCGTGTCGGAACCAGTCGCCAGCAAGACGGCGTCATGAACTACTTCGGCGGGAAGTCGTCGCGGTAGATGGCGTGACAAATTGGTGCGGTCATTGATGTTCGTTTCGTTCGTGTCGGTACTGCGTTGGTAGGTCTCACTAGTGACGATTGTGTGGTGAAGCCACTTGAGGTCAAATTCATGTTGGATAAGTTCGGACGCCAAGTGATCAAGCAAGGCCGCGTTGGCCGGTGGATTGGCGAGATTCATATCGTCGGTCGGGTCGACAAGGCCGGCTCCGAAATAATTACTCCAAACTCGATTAACGACAGCTTTCGCAAAGTAGGGGTTTTCCGGGGACCGCAGCCACTGCATGAGCGCAGGACGTGGATCTTTGTCCAATTCAACTAAGTCTGGTTCACCGAGGATCTTGCCAGTTGGGATTCGTGGTGCTGGTTGTTTTCTTCCAGCCTTCTTCGCCCGAGCAATCAGCTTTCTTCGCTCAGCAGAGGTCATTCCGCGTGCGGCGATTAGAAGTTCTCCAAATGGCACAACTTCTCCACTTCGGGCGGCCTGCTGGATCGCTCTGCGAATGTCGCCATTGCTTTTAAGGTCTTTTCCCTCCGTGATTTGCGCGAGAATTTCCTTTCGTTCGGCTTTGGCGTCGGGAGTGACTTGATTCTGATTGAAACGAACTGGCGAGAATAACTTGGCAAATTCCTCGAAGTCGTTCTTCGACCATTGGTCGAACGGATGCTTGTGACATTGAGCACACTCGACACGGATTCCTAAAAACGTGTAGGCAAAACCGATCGCTCGATCTTCGGGTTGACGGAAGTTAACGCGAGTCCAGTAAAGCGGCATGCCGTCTCGTTCGGCAAACTTGTTTTCATTGCCGGGCTTGCACGCTTCTGTCATCGATTTGCAATAATCAGCGTAGCTCTCACCTTGCTCGCGACTTTTCGCCGTTACGATTCCTTCGACGATTTTGTCGTAGGGGACATTGGCGGCGAGTCGAACACGAAGCCACTCGTACCATAAACGCGAAGCGGCGTTGCGAACGGGCAACACGTTGTTCAATTGTTCTTCGCTGTTGCCGGTCCAATCAGAGAAACGGGTTGCCCACCAAGCAGCGTAGCCGGGTGAGTTCAGTAGTTTCTGAAGCAGTTTCTCGCGTTTGTCGGACGATTTGTCGGCAAGGAATGTCCGTACGGTGTCTGCCGCGGGAAGAATCCCCGTGATGTCGAGTGATGCGCGGCGAATGAACTCTGCATCGGTGCAACGACCTGCGGAGACGATCCCTAGCTTGTTGAGTTTGGTTTGCACCAATCGGTCGACAGGATGGGTGTACTCAGGTTGATGTTCTGCTGGCGGGCCAACCGGGCGAATGATCGGGACAGCGACAACAGCGTTGTCGTAGTAGACGACGACATGAGTATCCCCGCTCGTGCCTGATTGGACGCGACCATTCTGATCGATATCGGCGATCGAATCGTCGTTGGAGCTGAATCGACACAACTCGGTGACGTCCTCAGCCGAGCCATCTTGCCAGTGCGCGATAGCGCGCAGTTTGACATGATCCGATTGGTTAGTGAATTGAATTTCAGCAGGCTGGATTTCGAGCTTGGTTAGCGACTGAACCTCTTTCTGATCGAAGGGGGCACCAGCTTCGACCCATCGTTTCAGCACATGATGTTGCCAGCTGTCTTTGTCGTAACGTTTTCCGCCCTCGTGCAGGTCGGCATCAGTTGGTTTTGCCAAAATCATGCTCTCATCGACATCCTCCAAATCGACGCGTCCCGTATCTTCGTCCAACATCGCTTCATGGTCAGCCTTGAAGTCGTAACCGAACAGTGACAACTGAAACCCGCCCCGTCCCTGAAACGAGCCATGGCAGGCCCGTCCGTTGCAGCCGAGTCGGCCGAGTAAAGGGACGATGTGTTTTTGGAAATTGGGAACTTCCTCTCCTTCCGAATCCGCGAAACGATCGCTCAATGGATCAATCGCTTGGTTCGGTTGATCTTCGCCACGCGGGGACGCTGGCTCAACCGCGACTGCGACCGACCACGCCAAGTTGGCAGCGAGGATTGCGACCGCGATTCCGGAGTAATAAGGGTTTGTGATGGAGGAGGGCTTTCTGAGCATGATGGGCTTCGTTCCGTGAGTAACGAATCAGGTGGGTGGTTGCGAGGCGTTGTGCACTCAGGTTTTCGGTAACTGGTAGCGTCTGTCTGATAAAAATGGATCACTTGCAAGCATGTTCTGAGTGACAGGAGATCCTGGTCGTTTAAACGTAGACACCATTCCGCTGTGTTATCCAGTGCGTCACAGATCGTAAATTTGGAGGTGGTAGATCAGGGCAGGTTTTTGCCAGGTGATTCAGGGGTCGGGGACTTGTTTGGAGCGGTTTTTGATTCGACTTGGCCTGGCTTGCGGTTTGGTTTGGCATCGTTTTGGCCAATCGGTTCGCGTCCAGCTTTTCGAATCAATCGCAAGTAATTCTTTTCAAATTGTTCGGTGCTTAGTTGCTGTTTCGATTCCAGCCGTTGCTCAGCCGAAGCGAGTAGTTTTTGTGTTCGTTCCAATCGATCTCGCAACGTTTGGACTTCGTATTTGGTTCGCTCAAATTGTGCTGTTTGGAAACGGGTCAACGCCGACCTGAGTTGCTTTCGGTCTCGGCTGCTATCTCGAACTCGCAGGCGGGCCGTTAGAAGATTGACTTCCGTTTGCGACTTAAGCAGTTGCAGTTCTACCTCGAAGCCACCGTTCGTTCGATTTTTTGCAATTTCGAGCTTTCTGGCTGATCGAGCAAGATCGTGGATCGCTTTTGCGTATTCCTGAGGCTCACTTTCACGCAGTCGGCGGAGAATGTTTTTGAGCTCTGGTAGATGGATTGCGACCAGTTGATTTGCCTTGGCTTCGGATTCCTTGTCAATCTGGGTTGGTTTGCTGGCGATCTGCTTGTCGTTGCCTTCTGCAGTCGTTTCCGCGTGATTCTTTGGTGGAGTGGCGAGCAGAACGTTGGTAAGCAATCCAAGCGAGATTGTCAAAATGATGAATGGGCACAGAGCCGCTTTGTGCAGTGGAGGTATTGAATCAACCATCATTCGCTTCTCCGTCGGTTGAATCGTCCTCTGCCGCGACAGCGACCGCCATCCAAGAGATTACCGAGTCGACCTCAGTTTCGTCTTCAACTTCATACAGAGCGTCTTCGGTAAATATCGCAAAGAACTCGTTTTCGGAAGCTGCCACGCTGGAGTCACCCACCCAGCTTTTCGCAATCAAAAGGGATTCCGATTCACTTGCACCGACGGTGTCTTGCGATCCCGATTGCCTTTGGCTTGATGATTGTGTCACTTGGATTTGCGGTTTTGTCGCCTGGCCAAAATATTGAATCGACAAGATCGCTACAGCCACGCAGGCAGACAAAGACACCAATGTCGCGATCCATTTCCAGCGGACGCCGGTCGTTGTCGCGGGTGTTGTCCAGGGTTCGATTTCGATTTTCGATACGTCATCGATGAGTGCTGCCTGGGCGACCAGAACTTCACTCAATTCGGGTGAATTGGCGACTTGCCGTTCAAATGTTGTGAGCGACTGACCATGCAATTCCCCCAGTAGGTACAAGGTGCATTGATGTACCCAGTCTGGTGAAGGGTGGGGTGGCATGTTAGTGCTGGGGCATTCGCCGTTCATGTTGCGTCGGTATCTAGTTCTTGTCTCATTCGCTCGAGGGCACGTCGCATTTGCGTCAGTGCGGTTCCGAGCGGGATGTCGAGTTGGTCAGCTATTTGTTGGAAGGTCATGTTTTCATGGATTCGCATTCGAACTACTCGCTGCCATGCTGGTGGCAAGGAGGTGAGTACCTTCATGATTTGCTGGTTCGTTTCATCCGAGGTGAGGGCGTTTTCAGGGAAATCGATGTCTGTTTCGTCGCTAGCGTATCGTTGCAACGCCTTTTCCGAGGCGGCTCGGCTTCGCCACATGCGGGCGGACTCATTCGCAGCTACTCGGAATAACCAAGCTCGGCGAGCGGCGGGGGCTACCCCACTTCCTCTCTCGAGCATTTTCACGCTGACTGTCTGAAGGCAATCCTCGATATCTGATTCCTGCGTGAGACGGTTGTGTAAGAATCCTCGCAGAACGGGAAGTGCCTGTTCAAAAATTTCTTGCCAGGAGGGATCGGCTGATTCGTTACCCGGGCTAAGTGATTTGCCAGAGGCCGAATTAACGACGTGGTCCCCCTGTTTGAGTGGGTCTCGGTTGCGTTGGTGTTTCGGGTCCAAGAATCCACTCATTCCGGCGCTACAACCAATTGGATGCGCATACCGACCCAATTATTTCGAATACGGCCAAGTTTTTTTAATTGCGATTGGACCATTGTATGACCTGTGGGAACGATTTAGGTCCCATTGGTGGGCTGAACCGACCGGATTCAAATATCGCTATGGGTTGAATCTCGGGCGTGGTTGGGTTCTGCTTTCGATCATCCGCATTAACCCGCAAATTTTTGCACAGAGAGCAATGGCCGGAATTAAACGAGAAATCTGGATCGGATTCGATTTGGGCGGCACCAAAATGTTGGCGATCGCCTATGACGAAAATTGGAAACCGGTCGCGCGGCGGCGGCGAAAAACTCGTGGCCGCGAGGGAACCGACAACGGGGTTCAGCGGATTGGATCGACGATCGAACGATTGTTAAGCGAGAACGAGATTCGCACAGACGAGATTGCTGGTATCGGTATCGGTTGCCCCGGACCGATTGACTTGAGAAATGGTCGAATCCTGACGACCCCGAACCTCGGTTGGGACGACGTCGACATTGGCCAGTTTTTAGAGGATCGCTTTCGATGCCCCGTTGTGGTGATGAACGACGTGGATGCGGGCGTGTTTGGCGAATACAAATTTGGATCGGCCAAGCAGGCACGATGCGTGGTTGGCGTTTTTCCAGGCACCGGAGTAGGTGGGGGTTGCGTCTACGACGGACGTATCTTGGAAGGCGCTGGGATCAGTTGCATGGAGATCGGTCACACTCGGATCAGCAGCAGCACCCGCTCGAGTGGGTACAAGCTCCCGGGCACTGTCGAGGCGGAGGCAAGTCGTTTGACCATTGCTGCCGAGGCAGCCAAGGCAGCGCATCGTGGTGACGCGCCGTACCTGTTCAAAAAAACCGGTACCGATTTGGCGGAGATTCGCAGCAGCGCGCTAGCTGATTCGATTGCCAATGGCGACACAGTGATCCAAGGATTGGTGGAAGATGCGGCCACGTCGATCGGATTGGCGGTCGTCAATGTTGTTCATCTACTCGCGCCGGACAAGATTGTGCTTGGCGGTGGCTTGGTGGAAGCCATGGAAGAACTCTTCGTTGGAACGGTTCGCCAGACAGCCCGCAATAACGTGATGAGTGTTTACAAAGATTGTTTCGATGTAGTGGCAGCTGAATTGGGCGACGATGCTGCTGTGCTGGGAGCCGCAGCGTGGGCGAAGCAAGAGCTGACAAGCAAGAGCTCGTAGCAGTTGCTCGACCAACATTCGTCGTGGTTGACGGCCGTGAACGCTGGCGGCCGTGAACGCTGGCGACTGTGAACGCTGGCGACTGTGAAGAGTTGGGAAGCGGCTAGTGGTAACTGGCGTTGGACAGATCACTGAGCGTTGGAACGGGTTCCTTGTGGGCCACCGCTGATCGCGTGATCCATTGGCAATGGTCGAGCCGCTGTTGCGTAGCCGCGTGAGTAAAGATGCTCTTTCAGTTGACGGAAAGCGGCGAAACTATCTGGATAGACCCAGACGGTAATTGTCGTTTTGTCGGGTTGGCGACCTGCCAATTCGACATCCAATTGCCGGCGGTTGGCCAGGACTTGCTGAATCGGTTGTCCGTGCGGTTCGTCGAGTGGCTCGACGGTCATTCCAACAAGTTGAATCCTGGTTGCCATCTGAACCTGCCCACCCTGGGATACCATTTGTCGGTTCTTGGCCATCTGGTAACGGGCAACATAGCCTTGAATTGGTCCAACGGCGGCATCCATCAATCCATCGCGGGACCTTGGTGCGATTCGTTTGAAGTCGCGACGGATTTCGTCGAGCAATTTTTCGACCGGAACAATTGATAGGCGATTTCCTTTCAGGCGAAAATGGAGCTCTTCACCAAAGACGGTTTTTGCCATCGGGGTTGGAAGATGCTGAATCGCAACCACTTCCTCCGGTTCGTTTTCAAGCCGCTCGCGTTGGCCTTTTAGTGACTCGAGTTCGGATTTTGTTTTATCGAACTCGGTTTGCCGTTCTGCCGCGACCAGTTTCTCCTGATCGATTTTCTGTTTCTCTTCCTGCCACGCTAGCTTGGCCTGCGTGAGCAAATCGAGCATCGCACCTCGCTGCCTTTTGCGGATTTCCACACGTTGGTCATACTCTTTGATTCTCTGTTCAAACCGATTTGAATCGGCTTGAGCGGCGGCCGCCCGCATCGCATCTTGCGCGAGTCGTGCCAGCTGATCATTCGATGCATACTGGTTTTCGAGCTCGCTCTCTGATTCCTCGACGGTCTGTTCTTTGATCTCTTCGATAGCTGCCGTCGATTGTGCTCCCAGAACAACAACCAAGATGATCAAGATGCCGACGAGGTTGGCGACGATATCCAAGAAGGCATCATGACCAAGTGCTAGGGCGGTTCGTTTTTTTCGTGCTTGCGTCATCTCGTTGATCTCCCAAACACATCGATGCCACTGTCAGTCATCAGTGCTCGCAATTGATTGAATCGCATTTCACCGCCTGGGTGAACAAGGACTTCCAAGCGAGGTTTCCAGCGTGCTCCCGGTAACGCTGGGCCCCAGCGGTCGATCCGGTCTCGCAGTGCTGTAGCGATTCGGAGTGTGGCCGAATCGATGTCCTCGGTCGCCAACCCAAAGATCTCTAATGGGCCAGTGTTCGACGAGGGGAGGATGAAGCGATCAGGATAGCACTCGGCGCGGAGCGATCTGACAACCTCACCACCTTGCATTCCAGCAAGGTGGGGTGGTAACGCCCAGTCACGGCCTTGTCGCTTAACCAACTCTTTGGTCCGTTCATTTCGATTCATCGGTGGCGCCTGAGAAGGTGCTCCGGAGGACCGTTGTTTGCTCGGCATGCTCGCTGATTGAGACATCGTCGTAGGCATGGCTCCGGCTTGGCCGCCGGTGCTAGAAGTCGGAGGTGGGCGAGTCGCTGTGCCTCCCGATCCAGTACTGGCTTGGTTCGAGGAGTCACGACTGCCACGCGACATCGCCAACTCGTTGTTTGTACGCTGGCTGTTGTTTGTACGTTGGTCGTTGGTTGTACTCGGATCGTTGAGACTTAGATTCTGGTTCGGGGCCGGATTTTGGTATCGATCGGATCCTGAGCCTAAGTTCGACTCTGAGGCTGCGTTCGGGGCACCGCGGTTAGTCAGCGAATTAGGATCGGTGGTTGACCTTGAGGGCGGGTTGCCGTTCGAATTGGTTGTTGCTGAGCCGTAGCGAGTCGCATCTGGATTTCCATTTTGACGCATCTCTCGTCCGGCTCGCTTCATCTGTTCGGCCCAATTCCGAGCGGTTGCCGCAGCCTCGTCGCCCGATGCTGCCGTGTTGCCATATTGACCGCCGGATGAATAGGCCCCGCCGTTGAGTCCCGATCCGATCGTCGCTCGTGCGTAGGAATTTGTTCGATTCGAATTGCCGGCTGTGGTTGGGGATTCACGTAACGACCCATACCCGTTGGTTCGGCCCTGCTGATCGAGTTGAGCCGCAGACAGCACGGGTAAGCGTGAGGTTCGCCGACCTGCTGGTGCGGTAACGCCGCGTTTCGAGTTCCCACCACCGCCGAATCGTGAGGCAATTGCGCGTTGGGATGTCTGTTGGCTGACGGCGGTCCGGATCGCGACATCGACGTTCCGTTTTAGCTCTGGATCTGATTTCCCGTAACCGAGTTTGACCGCGGCTGGCACCAATTCGTATCCGAATTGATCGTCCCAGTCACGCATGGCTCGGCGGGCAGCGGCATAGGCCTCGATTCCGTCTGGTCGGACCAACAGCATGGGATAGGGGGAAACCGGATCACCGTAGTTTTTCATGGCGTGCAGTCGGATTGCCCGCAATGCTGCATCGAGAGGATTGGCAGAATAGGCAGCGTTCTCGAGTTCGGCCATCGAGAGTCGTGATCCCTCTGGCCAGATCGTGATGCCGTCGCGGTGGCATTCCAGATAGATCGGTCGACGATCCGTGCCATTGGGACCTTTGTGAGGAACGATGACGACACGCGGGGATTGATCGGCCGCTTCGGTTTGTAGCTGGTCGACGATCTCTTGCTGTTCTTTGATCTGGCGACGTAATTCGGCCAGGTCGGTCTCATCGATTTCTGAATTTTCAGCAGTACCCGTAGCCCGATCCACTTCTTCGCTGATCGCTTGTAGTTCTGCTCGTAGGCGATCCATCTGGTCTTCCAAGTACGTCAACTCATCGCGACGCTGTTCCAAATCTTCGGTTTGTTGCTCGCGGAAAGCGACTAATTGACCAACCCGGAATTGTTCCTCTCGAAGCAGGGCCTCAACGGTATCGGAGGTCAGTCTCGGCGTCGGTTCTGGAGCATTCGCAACTGTTTCTTTGGTTGTTTCTGCTGGTGGTTTTGTCTCAACCGTTTCAGTTGCGTTCTGGGCGACTAATGCCAACAACAGAATCAGCGTCCCGAGTGTGCAGACAAGCACCGCCAGGAACGGAAACAGTGAGGGTGTGAGCGATTGGCCACGACGCCGGCTCATGCTGCCTGCCTTGTAGAGGGAGACACATCGAGTTCAGTTTCTGCTAGACGCTTGGATAAAACGTCCACAGCACGAGCCAGAATCCGCATGGCATCAGCCATGCCATCTCCTGCGGCGGTCGACACACTCTGGTCGATTGACGCATTGATTTCGGCCAAACGCAGTAGGTTCTGATCGAGCGATGATTGCATCGCAGTGAGCGAACCGGCCTCCCGATGAATGTGAACCAATGCATCGTATTGGTTCAACAAAGAAAGTTGTTGAGATGAAATTGTGTCTGCATGGTGAGTCATCGCAGATTGCCATCTCTCCCATTGTCGATCCATGCGGTCAGCAGCTGACTGAGTCGATTCGTCTAGGCTTCCGGCGTGATCCCGGAGTGAAGGCTGCAGGATTGATTCCAGCTTTTCAGTCAGAACCGTTGCCGCATTCTGATTGGACTCTTCGATGAGTGTTTGAACTTCGTTGAGGACTTCTAGACCGCGGTCGCACTGTTTCTGTAATTGGTTTCCAGCCATTCGCGAGGATGTCTCCATCGCGATGGCGTGGCGATCCAAGGCTGGCACCAGTGTCGTTTCGAAGGATTCAGCGATGCGATCGTTATTGGCTTGATGAACCGACTGCCAATGCTCCTGCGCCTCATCAATGGTTTCCCGCCACAGGCGAGCTTGATTATCAAGCGACTCCGCCACTGCCGTTTGAACGCCTTGGCAAAGATCAGCGATCAAAGCTGTTTGGTTGTCAGAGGTTTCATCACTGGGAAGACAAGCGGAGACCAGATGTCCGACCCGGGCATCGATTTCAGCCAGTAGTCGTTGTTCACTTCGTTCGACTGGAAACTGCAGGAAGATCGCGACCACCGAAAGTACCAGGCCGATCGCAGTCGTATCAAAAGCGACGTACAGCCCGCTCTTGAGATTTTCGACAGCTGCCGATCCATTGGTGAAGTCCAGGCCGCCCAGGGTCTGCGTGATACCGATCACCGTGCCTAGAAAACCCAGCATCGGAATGGCCCAGACAATGATTCGCACTAGTCCAAGTGAATCGTGAGCTGAGTCGGCATCGCGTGCGGAAAGTTCTCGCAGGTCGTCCGCCAAGTGTTTCGCGGTTCCCCGTTGGGATTGTCGGGTGAGCAACTCGGACAGGCGTTGCACCAAATGGCTGTTTCTTGTTTCGGTTGGTAGTCGCTCCATCTCACCGAGCCAACTGCGAGCCACATGTCCCGCGTCGTGTTGCTGCAACCAGCGTTCGGCCGGCGTGTCCTGAGCAGTGGTTGGGGTCAAATCCTGGTCGCGAATCGCTGATAACTGGTTGCTTTGCGCGAGGATGGCGAACCACTTGGAGATCAGCACCGCTACGCCAAACCAGAACAGGATGGTCGCGGCGATCGCGATCGGGTGACCAAGGAAGTACCGGTTCAATGGAAGATAGTTGAGGGTCGTGACAAGCGCGTAAAAACCGCCAGAGAGCACCATTCCCAACGCTGCGGCGAGCAGTGGGTTGCCTCCGCCCCGCCATTCACCAGAAGGGCTTCCCAGATCAGGTAGTGTTTCTTTGTTCACTTCCCGGCCGGCCGTGGCGGGTTGCGTGTCACTTGCTTCATTCATCACTGTGTCATCCTCTCCAATCACGCATTGCGGTCCACTTAGAGGTACAGACCTGCTGATCGGATCGACCGTTCAGACCCAACGACTTCACCTAATCGGCAAGATTTAACGGTGAGAACCTCAGTCGGCGGGCAAAGCGGCCATCCAATTCGAAGTGATCAGGAGTTGATTCCCAGTCATCAGTCATTTGACGACCGAATGCCGTTGCAGCCAAATCACGGCTCGATCTACTATCGGAAAGTCGATCGAGACCTCGATTTTGCGACTTTTTCTCTAGCCTGAGTGTGTGATCATGCTGCCGCAATCAACAAGAAATCCCCGTTTTTTGCTAGCGATTGCCCTCGTTGCCTCAATCGCAACGGTCGGAATCACGGACACTCCTGAGCAGGTCGCCGAGGATGGTTCTAAAGAGGGGTCTGGAGAGGTCCAACTGCCGGGATCTTTGGTCCCAGCTGGGCCGGGGCCCCAGATTCAGCTGGGTGCGGCTGGTGGGATGATCGGGTTTTCCGGTTCTGATGGCTCGGGAACTCAGATAATTACGCTAGTTGATACCAGAAAATCTTGGATGGCTGTGTATCATGTCGATAGGTCGGGCAAAATCCGACTGGTCAGTAGTCGACCGATTGACGCTGACTTTTCATTGCAACTTAATGCAACTTCGCCGCTTCCCGAGGAGATTCGCGCACTCCGGAGCCGGTGATCTTGGATGAGTTGCAGCGGAAGCGACTTTGCTTCTGTCTCCTCACTAATCGACGATCCATTGACTGGATCCATCGGAGTCGAACGACGCATGGCGAACTATCTGTCACTTGAAGAAGCAGCAAAGAAGCTTGGCATCTCGACCGACAAACTTGTGGACCTAAGAAGCCAAGGACAGGTACGCGGATTTCGCGACGGGGCCAGTTGGAAATTTCCTGAGGACGCGATTGAACAGCTGGCCGATGATTTGGCCGCTGACAGTCACAGCCCATCTGGTGGCGTTTCCTCCAATCAGAACACGAGCGATGACGCAATCGTTACCAGCGACAGTGAACTGTTGATGGATAGCGAGGGCGACAGTTTGTTCGAAATTGACTCGGGCGAATTGCAGCTCGATCAGGCAGCCATCGGACACGACTCAGGTCAGCTCGATCTTTCTGTTGAACCGAATTCGGGAAGCACCGGTCCGGTTACTGACGAGGAGCTGGAAGAGATTGTCCAATCGAATCCCGACGTTCTGGCAAGTGGTGAGAGCGGCGGCAGCCAGCTCGGCCTGTCAGGTCTGGATGAAGAAGACAGTGCCGACGAGGTCATTGGCGGTGACGAAGACAGCGCGATGGATGTTTTAGGCGGTGACGCCGGAGCGAGCAGTCTCGAACTAATGGATGAGCTTGAGCAGCCTGGGGGTTCCCGGGGAGGCGATGTGTTGAGCGAGCTGGACTTGCTTGGTGCAGACAAAAGAGGCAGCAGCCTGATCAGCGGAGACGGCGACGATTTGCTTTCCGCGTCGGGTATTGGAAGCAGTATCAGTTCCGATCTGCCAAAAAATTCAGCTGGTGGAATTGATGATGCGTTGGCCGATGATGATGAACTGATCATTGCCGATGATGATGACGATTTGGTCATTAGCGGAGCCGGTAGCGACATCTCGATCGCTGGTGACAGCGGTATCAATCTGATGAGTCCTTCGGATAGTGGCTTGTCGTTAGAAAGCGAGCCACTCGATTTGGCAGGCAGCAGTATTTCCGCACTCGACCTCGGCGCCGAACTGGCCGATGTAAGCGGTAGTGGGAGTGGAGGATCTGGCGGAGGTTCTGATGGGTCGTTGGTCGACTTCCAAGCAGACGAAGAATTCCAGCTCTCTCCTTCGGGCATTGGCATCGATGCCGATATGGATAGTGGATCCCAAGTCATCGAAATCGAAGACTCGGAAGCCTTGGTTGAACCGCTCGGAATGGATGATGCGGGCATGCCACTTGGAGGCGATGTCTTTGGCGAACAAGAAGAGGGCGAGGCGATCGCTCTGGATGCTGAGGACGATGCGGTCGAAATCGACGGTTCGTCTGCCGCTCCCGTCGGTGCGCGAGCGATCGCTGGTTACGAAGTGCCATTCTCTCTGTTTCAATGCATTACGCTGATGCTGATTCTGTGTGTGATGAGCTTAGGTGGCATGTTGTTGACCGACCTCGTCCGTAACATGTGGGCCTATGAGGAGTTGGCTGCCCCCGTTAGCTCCCTGACCGATTCTTTGATCGGAGTGATGGGCTGGGGCAAATAATCGCCCTGATCAAGTGAAGTAGGGACGCGAATCCCGAAGATCTGGCATCGAATTGAAGCTGGGTCGATCGACGCTGGGGCATTCAGCCTCAGCGTTCCATTTAGTCGCTGTTATCTGTCAATACTCGGCGATCGATCGGAATCGGCATCTGAACGCGTTTTGCCGGTATCAGAGCTGGGTCCCCGTATCAGAGCTGGGTCCCCGTATTTGAGCTGGGTCCCCGGCAGCTCCAGCGATACTTTTCTTGGCGTCTGCTGCCGCCGGCGATTAGTCGTATTCCCTGCGTCAATTAAGGCCGGGTGCGAACCAATGGGGCGAACGTTATATATTATCTCGTAGCAGTCATCCGAAATGACGCCACGTTTGCAGCCGCATCGGTGTTGTGAGCGTTCCCGGTCCCACCTCGCCCGCCGGTCGCCCCTTGAATTCCATCACAGAAGCTTATTTGTCGCCAGCCCATGAATGTCGTGTTCGGGCCGCTGCCCTTTTGCTGGTCATGATCGGGATCCTTCCCGGTTGTGTTCAGTCCGAACCGATTGTTCCCTACGACGTGCCCACCACAGTCCCCGCTGCTTTGCTGGCGGAGCGGGATCGAATGCTCGCTGCGATTGTCCCGAAAGACAACCAAGCTTGGTTTTTTAAGGTCACTGGGCCGGAATCGGAGGTTGAATCGCTGGCGTCGGATTTTCGCCAATTCGTTCAGGCAATTGAATTTCAAGCTGGCGAGCCGCTGCTTGACTCGCTTCCCGATGGGTGGCGGCGGGGGGGCGAAAAGCCAATGCGTTTCGCGACGCTCGATGTCAATTTGGCCAATAAACAGCTCAATATCAGTGTTTCCAAGCTCGGTCTTCAGGCAGACTGGGACGAGCAAATCAAGATGAATGTCAACCGTTGGCGCGGCCAGTTGGGTTTGCCTGCTTCAGAGGACAAATGGGCGGCTGCCAGTCCATTGGACGTGGCAACGGCCGAGTCACCCTCGGTATGGGTAGATTTGATTGCGACGGCACCGGCCGAAGATACAGGACTGCCCTCCATGATGGGCGACCCGTCTTTGGGAAGTAGGTCCATCGGAACGCCACAAGTTCAGGAACGCGTGGAATCACGTGCCGGCAATGCTACTCCAAGTGGTTCTCCCCCCGGTGATTCCCCCGCAGTAGCCGATTCTCGACTTAAATATGACCTCCCTGACGGGTGGCGAGATGGTCGGATGACCAGCATGAGACTGGCCGCATTTAGCGTCGGGCCGGAGGATTCGGCAGCCGAATTGACCGTGATTCCTGCGGGCGGCGACTTGCGTGGTAATGTCGCTCGTTGGCTCGGTCAGGTCCGTGAGGGGGAAGTTCCAGCCGAAGTGGTGGACAAGGCTCTTGCCGACGCACAAAAAATTGATGTGGACGGTCGGTCGGCGCAGCGGTTCTTACTGACGGGAGAGGACTCTTCCAGCGGGACGATTATCGATGCCACGATCGTTCCTCTAGACGACGGTTTCAGCCTGTTTATTATAATGAGGGGACCTGCCGAAACGGTCTCCCAGCAAGCCGACGATATCGCCGCATTTTTGAAGTCGCTTGAACTCAACCTGTAGCGGTTCGCTCTCGAAGCGATTAACCAATTCTCGACTAACCTCGCCATCCCCCCGGAAAGCGTACCATGGCAACCGTTGCTTCTAATCCCGCCCAGCGAAGCGATTCATCATCAGAGCATGGAACGTTGGGTGCCTACGCCTTCCGAGCGCTTCAATCTTTGGGGTCGCTCAAGTTGACGGTGACGTTGTTCGCTTTGTCACTGATAACGGTGCTAGTCGGGACACTGGCGCAAGACGAAATGAACATGTTTGAAGTCAAACAGCGTTATTTCTTGTCTTGGATTGCACCGATGCATCTGGACGACTTTTTTCCACAAGCTTTCTTTCCTCATTCAGAGCCCTATCCCGGCGTGATCCCTTTCCCGGGCGGGGCATTGATCGGTTTCTTGTTGATGGTCAATTTGCTGGCCGCAAAGACGACTCGATTCAGGATTCACACTAGCGGCAGCAAACTGATTGGGGGAATCGCCTGCTTGGTCCTCGGAACGATCGTCACCGGGATTGTTGTTGTGGCGGGGCATAGCAGCGACGGTCTGCAAGGGACGCCTCCAATGAGTTATTCGTCATTGTGGGCATCTTTATTGGCTGCCCTAACCGTGCTTGCGTTCGCTTTTGGATTCGTCGGACGACGAGTTCGGCATTCCACGCTCGCGATGATCAGTTACGCATCCGCCCTCGCGATCGGCTTATTCGTGATCTATGCGTTGATGTCCGGTTTTCGGATCGGCGACCCGGGCTTGCGGATCGTTTGGCAATTGACCAAGGGTCTCGGAGCAGGCGTGATTTTGATGGTCGGATGTTTGTTGGTGTTTGACAAACAGGGTGGCAATGTGTTGCTGCACTTGGGTGTCGGATTGCTGATGGTCGGACAATTTGCGTTCGGTGATCGCCAGCTAGAGCAACGATTGAGCCTCGTCGAAGGTGAGTCAAGCAACACGCTCTTGAACTTGGATGCCATCGAAATGACATTCATCGAGCGGCTTGACGATAGTGAGAAAGTGATCCCGATCCCTGGTTCAAGATTGCGTCAGGCTGCTGCGTCAGGTGACGTGATTAATGATCCAGCCTTGCCGGCGAACGTGCGGGTCGTTGCTTTCTACGAGAACTCTACGATTAAGGATGTCGGCCGAGATAATCTCGCCACCAAGGGTGTCGGCTTGGAAGTTCGGGCAGCCGAGATGAGTAAGTCGGGCGGCACCGACAGCGCGATGAATCTTGCGTCCGCCTACGTCGAACTAATTGACCGGGAATCAGGCGAAAGTTATGGAACATTCTTGATCAGTCAATCGCTGTCGGACCGCGAAATGTTGGTTCCCGATTCCAAAGAGACGGACATCTTCGATACCGTGACGATCGCCGACACTGATTACGACATCGGCTTGAAGTTTCATCGTGAGGTAAAGCCCTACTGGGTTCAACTGGAGGACGTTCGCCGTGTCGATTACAGCGGTACCGACACACCTCGTGATTATTCCTCGTTCATCCGAATCGTTGATCCCCAAACGGGCGAAGATCGAAAAGAACGCGTCTGGATGAATAATCCATTGCGATATCGAGGAGAAACTTTTTACCAGTCCAACTACACACCCCTGCGTAGTGGGAAGGAGATGACTGGGATTCAGGTCGTGCGTAACTCTGGTTGGTTGATTCCGTATGTCGCGTGCAGTATCACGGCCTTGGGTATGTTGGTTCACTTCATGGGAACACTGACCCGTTTTCTGAGTCGCCGCGAGCGGGAAACTCGAAACGAGTCATCTGTCTTGCTGGATGCCGATGGCCGCGTAGCGTCTCGCGGTCCATTTTTTGTCACCTTGGGTGGTTTCTTGTTGTTGGCGGTTTACATGCTCGTGCCCTGGCAGGCATTGATGTTCAACCTGCAGCCAGCGACGCGAGTCGAACAGTTTGATCTGTATGCGGCTGGCAAAATACCGACCCAGTACCGCGGTCGCGTGATGCCATTGGATGCATATGCAAGGCAAACACTCAAGGCAATTAGTGCCAAGGAAAGTTTGCCGCTTGATTCGGCTCCGGGGGCGATGCAGAAGCGAGTTTTGGGAGCGGGGCAAGATGCTTCTTCTCGAGATAAGCTGTCCGCAATGCATTGGTTGATGGAAGTCGCTACCGCGTCACGCGAGTTGAGATTCCTGCCGATGTTCCGGATTGATGCAGAGGAGGTCCGTAGTGAATTGGGGCTGGAGCGTCGTAAGAGCAAGCTCTATTCGCTCGATGAGATCAGCAAGAACTGGGGTCGAGTCGTCAAGACGGTGGAAGCGGTCGTCCAGAGCAAGAAGCCACTCCGTGATCAGACCTTCAAAGAACGCAAATTGCTGGAACTCGATAGCCGTACTCGTGAGTACACGTTGGCGTCGGCCTGTTTTGAGTTGCCGACGCCTGAGGATATACCTGCCGACGAATTCGCGAAGATGTTCCCCGGAGTCGATCCGGAGATGCGAGTGGTCGTTGCGATGCGATCTCTGCGGCGAAGAATGGATGCACTTCAACAAATGCAGGCGCCTAGGATTATTCCACCATCTGCGGAGGTTTCCAAAGCTGCTGCAGATGATCCTGATTGGTCGTCTTTCGGTCCCGCAGTGCTCAGCTCTCTCGAAAAGCAAGTTGCGGGGGGCGACTCGGTTGAGCCACTGGCGGGTGTTGAAGAATTTTCTGACATGATTACCAGCTATGGGGATCGCGATGCTGAAGCGTTCAATGCCGCGGTTGATCAGTACTTGGAGAAAGTTCAGAGCTATTCTGTGCCCGGATTCGACATGCGTTTGGTGTCGATGGAGCGATGGCTTGAATCGCAATGGCCAACCGGCGTGGCGATGGTGATGTACTTGATCACGCTTGTGTTGGGCCTCGTTTGCTTCGCTGCCGACTTGCCGCGATTACGGCAAGCCGTCTGGGCCGCTTTGGTATTCACTCTTTTGATTCACACCGTTGCGATTGCTTGTCGGATCGTCATTACTGGGCGGGCTCCAGTGATCAATATCTATTCCTCAGCCGTCTTCATCGGCTGGGCGGCGGTCTTGTTTGGATTGGTCTTTGAAAGGATCTTCCGTTACGGGATTGGTAACGTTGTCGCATCCGCTTCGGGTGTCTTAACGCTGTTGGTCGCTTACGGCTTGAATACGGGTGATACCATGCCTGTGCTGCAGGCAGTTCTCGATACGCAGTTTTGGCTGGCCACCCATGTCATCAGCGTAACGCTCGGCTATGTGGCGACGCTGATGGCAGGTACCGTCGGAATCGCTTATTTGGCCATCGGTTGGTTCGGTGGGCGGAAAGGCTTGTTGCGGGATCTTTATCGTTGTTGCTACGGAGCTGCCTGTTTCGGAATCTTGTTCAGCTTTGTCGGGACTGTTTTGGGCGGACTCTGGGCTGATGACAGCTGGGGGCGTTTTTGGGGCTGGGATCCAAAAGAAAACGGTGCCTTGTTAATTGTCATCTGGAACGCATTGATGTTGCATGCCAGGTGGGATGGCATGGTAGGGCCGCGAGGATTCGCAGCGCTCGCCATCGGAGGCAATGTCGTGACCGCTTGGAGCTGGTTTGGAACCAATGAGTTAGGGATCGGCCTGCACAGTTACGGATTTACCCAGGGCGTCTTGATGTGGCTGACGATTTTCATCGGGTCGCAATTCGCCATCTTGATCATCGACGGCGGGCTCCGGTATTTGCGGATCGGCTTCTCGGACCAAGCCACCTGAGGCTGCTGACGGCAAGTCGTTTGTAGTCGCGTTACCGGGGGGAGGTGCCCGTGGTGACGCGAAGGCATTGCTTCGACGTTTTGCCCCACAGGCATTCGCAAGCACCATTGGGCTGAACTAAGGCTGCACGAGAGTCGGCCCAGCGGTCCAGTTTTTGGCAGATCGAATTCTTGGCGGGTATGCCTCACCGGTTGGTAGTGGGCGGCTAGGCGGAATGAAGATGTTCATCAACGCTTGTGTTTGACTCGATACCGGGACTGGGACACTGTGGGTCGGCGCAATTGCCGTCAGGACGCTCAGTGCGGGTAGCGTTGCATCAGTTGACGTCGCCAAGGGCAATCCGTCCAGCAGCATCACGACACCTGCTGGGTAACTTTCGTAGCCAGGCTCGTTGCGACAGATGCCACTTAGCATCAATTGGGTATTGTTCAGATTGAAACCAATCGCGATGCGATCGAATGGAATATCGCCGGGTGTTTGATTGATCTGTTCGGGAAGCCGAATGTTGATGGCTAGGTTTTGTTGTGCGGCTGCCAAAAGAGATCGCCCAATTGATCCATTGCGGGCTCGAATCGATCCCGCGATATCACTGCGACGTTGCGTTGGATCGATGCGACATCGATCCAACTGAAGATCGGCTTTTCCGGAGAGCCGATGAGCGTGTTGTTCAAATAGTCGGTCCAGCGAGACGTTTTCAAAACGAGAACCGCCGAGATCGATCGACCATTCGTTTTGATTTTGCCGCCACGCGATGGTCCCGCTGAACATTGCCTCACTTCCCAGTCCCGCCATGAGTGGGAGGTACTCGGAGAGAGCAGAGCAGGGCAGGGGGGTGCCGCCCGAGTCGAGCTGCCATTGTGTCGAGGGGATTTCTCCACTGCGGTCTCGACGTACCGTGAGTTGCAGCGGGACTTCTGAGTGCGACGAAGCGGGCAAGCCTCGAATCGTTGCTTCAATGCTGTTGTCCTCGGGTCGAATCCAGGCATCGACGTCGCGGAGGGTCATCGATCCGAATTGGCTGTGAATCGTGAGGTCATTGCCTGCCACCGTTAAAGAAGTTCGGGTAGCAAGAGGACCACAAAGCCAGCGGTCGTGCAGCAAACGCCAAGTCTGCTTGAGTTGACTTGACTCCAATTCTGGTTGGTGCAGCAGTAGCGATGCTTCGCCGTTTTCGCTTGCCCATTGAATTTTGCGCACTCTGGCGACTTCACGATTGGTCTCGGGGTCGATCAGTTCGACTCCATGGAGATCCCACGCCCCGGGGGCGGTGCGGTCGAGATCTTGTAATTGAACGACCAGGCCAGTCGCATCGGAGAGGTCCCGCTCCATCTGCCTCAGGCAACTTGCGTGATACCAGGGGGTCCAAGTGACCATCACGCAGCAGAAAGTGATCGCTGTGGGGACCGCGCAGCAGAAAACGAACATCAGCCGCGAGACCGCTCGCTGCGTTCGTTCGTGCATGAAGTCCCTTCCTGCATCGGCGGGAGTGACGAAAACTTCGGCTATGCTAGCGTTGCCGGGGCTGATCACTCCAGAAGCGCCGCGATCTTAGAGCCGAACGCCGCTCCACCGATAGGCCGTTTAGGGGAAATGCACGATGTGGGCAGCGCTCACAAAACATTGGTTTTTGACCGCTTTGGCGGTTTGCTTTGTGACGGGCTATTTGGCAGCCGAGCCATTGCAGCCGTGGTTACAGCCGTCGTGGATTCGTGGCGGGGTGATGCTGACGGTGATTTGGGCGATGGGGGTGACCTTGCGAGCAGAAACGATCCGCCGCAGTTTGGCCAATCCCCGTCCGGCAGTTCTTGCAATTGGAATCAATCTCTTGATCGTGCCGTTGTTGGCTTTACCGGCGGTTTGGTGGTTGCCTGAGTCGATGTATGGCGGATTGTTCGTCGCTGCGATGGTGCCCTGTACCCTCGCGGGAGCCTCGGTCTGGACGCGGAAGGCGGGTGGGGACGATTCGGTTTCGATGATGACCACGGTGGTCACCAACTTGGCCTGCGTGGTGGTGGTGCCCTGCGGGATTTGGCTGGTTTTGTCAGAACAGGTTCAAATCGACGCTATTTCTCAGTTTAAAAAGCTCAGTTTATTAGTCGTGGCTCCCTTGGTTGTGGCCCAGTTCATGAGACGGATGGGATGCCGGGGGTGGGCGGATCGATATCGGGGCCAGCTCTCCGTTTTGGCCCAACTCGGGATACTTGTGATGGTTTTATTGGGCGCCGCAGCGAGCGGTGTCACCACACTCGATTCCCCTGTTGTTAGTGATCGTCCGTCCTGGTGGGCTGGATTTTGCCTACTGGTCACGGTTTTGGGGATTCACTTGTCGGCTCTCGCTTTCGGGGTATTTGCATCCCGCTCACTCGGGATGAGCCGGGCTCGACAGATCGCGGTCGGGATTTCAGGAAGCCAGAAAACACTGATGGTTGGCCTTCAAATCGCCATTGATTGCGGTGTGAGTGTGGTGCCGATGCTGATTTATCACGTTGGGCAATTAGCGTTAGATACGCTGATCGCCCAGCGGTGGAGACGGAATGAGAACGATGCCACTTGAACAAGGGGGCCTGTGTTGCGTACATTGCGGGGCTCCCAGATCCTGTACCAAGCCAGGATCCCTTTCCCCAGGCGTGAAAAGACAAGAACGATGAGAGACGGCATCCACCCGAATTACCAAGAGACCACGGTGACCTGTGGTTGTGGCAACAAGTTCACTACTCGGAGCGTACGTTCCGAGCTCAAGATTGATATTTGCAATCAATGTCATCCTTTTTACACCGGCAAGCTGAAATACGTTGATACTGCTGGGCGGATCGACAAGTTTCAGAAGAAATTTGCTGCCGGAACGTATGGCAGTTTGGCTAGCAAGAGCAAGAAGAAGTAGTTTTTTCTTTCGAAGCGACCTAACTCAGCCGCACGGTCTCCACCCACCGACCGTGGCGGCTGTTTTTGTAAGTACTGGCAAACTGTTTCCATGGTTGGGACGTTGGAACCTCGATGAGCTCATCGATTCGCGACACGCTCGAAGAAAAGCTGCACCGATTTGAGCAGCTTGAAAGCGACATGGCTGATCCGGCGGTTCAGGGTGACAGCGCACGGATGAGTGCTGCAGCTCGCGAACATGGCGGATTAGCAAAGGTTGCTAATAAATACCGTGAGTTCAAAAAGCTGACGGATGAAATCCGTGGCTGCAAGGAGATGGCTGAAGCTGCCGAGGATCCTGAAGAGCGTGAAATGGCGGAGGGCGAGATCGAGGCGCTTCGATCTCACCGCGAAGAGTTGTGGGAAGAATTGCTTTCGTTAACCGTGGGTGGTGAGGATAGCCACCGAACTCGCTGCGTGATGGAAATCCGCGCTGGGACCGGCGGTGACGAAGCGGCACTGTTTGCTCGCGACTTGTACGAGATGTATCGTCGCTATGCGGAGCATCGTCGTTGGAAAACGGAAGTGATGGATGCCAGTCCGACTGAAATGGGCGGTTTCAAAGAGATCACGTTGACGATGGAAGGCGAGAATGTCTTCCGCGATCTTCAATATGAATCGGGCGGCCACCGCGTGCAGCGAGTCCCGGAAACGGAGACACAGGGTCGTGTGCATACATCGGCGGCGACCGTCGCAGTGATGCCTGAGCCAGAGGATGTCGAAGTTGAACTGAAAGCTGATGATTATCGAGTCGATAAATTTGGTGCCTCAGGGCCAGGTGGCCAGCACGTTAATAAAACCGAATCCGCGATTCGATTGACGCACCATGAGACCGGAATCGTCGTGCAGTGTCAGGATGAAAAGAGTCAGCACAAGAACCTCGCCAAGGCACTTCGTGTGTTGAAGGCAAGGATTTATGAGCAGAAGCGCGAAGAGGAAGCCGCCAAGCAGGCCGAGCAACGGAAGGGCTTGATCGGGTCGGGAGACCGTAGTCAGCGGATTCGTACCTACAACTTTCCTCAGAATCGTCTGACCGACCACCGCATTAATTTGACGATCTACAAACTCGATCAAATCATTGCCGGTGATGTGGCTCCCGTTACTGACGCGTTAATCGAGTACGACCGCGATCAGTTGCGCGGCGACATGATCGATTGAGGCCAACCGCATAGCAGACCTTCATGACTGACAGCAAGGATCGCACCACCAGTAACGAGCAGCCTTGGACGGTGTTGCGGTTACTCGAATGGACGACCGACTTTTTCAAACAGCGTGGAAGCGATTCACCGCGATTGGATGCCGAAGTCCTGCTCGCTCATGCGCGTGATTGTAGCCGCATCGAGTTGTACACCGCCTTCGGACAAGAACCGACTTCGGAGGAACGGGTCGCGTTCCGTGAATTGGTTCGCCGTCGTGGCGAGGGATCACCAGTTGCCCAGTTGGTTGGCTATCGTGAGTTTTATTCGCTCAAGTTTCGTGTCTCCGAGGACGTGCTGATCCCGCGACCAGAAACAGAGCATCTGGTGGTCGAGGCAATCGATCATGCCAAGTCGATGCAATCAGGACCCGTTCGAGTTTTGGATGTCGGGACCGGTAGTGGAGCGATTGCCGTCACGTTAGCAAAGTATTTACCCGAAGCTGAAATCACGGCAGTCGATTGCAGTGAGGCTGCGATCAAGATCGCGACCTGGAACGCTCAGCAACATGATGTGAGCGATCGTATTCGCTTCGTTCTTAGCGATTTGTTCGGGGCGCTCGATGCCGAGCAGCCTTTCGACATTATCTGCACCAATCCACCTTATATCAGCCAAACGGAATACGACGAATTGTCACCGTCGGTTCGTGACTTTGAGCCGAGGCAAGCATTGCTGGCTGGCCCGTTGGGCACAGAGGTGGTGGAAATCATCTTGCGAGAGGCTCCGCGGTATTTATCTCCCCGCGGCCGCCTCATCATCGAACTCAGCCCAATGATTGCCGAGGCTTGTGAAGAGCTGGCGAAAGGGCAGGGGAGCTACACCGAAATCAAGTTCATTAAAGACTTGGAAGGGCATCGCCGGTTGCTCTCGTTGGTCCGTGAGTGATCTCGGTTTCGGCTGCCGGGACTCGCTGCTGCGGCACGAGTTGGGCTCAGCCAATTGTTGACAAGGCGGTTGGGAGAGGTCAGCTCTGCGACTCAGTCAGCACTCGCCCAGTTTGGTCACTTCTACAGGGTTTGAAGCTGCGGGGTTTGAAGCTCTCGAGCCAGAGAATTGACGGCTGAGAGCTTTGGCCAATTGTTGTTGATCACTGTGAGGTTGAGTGATCGATGTCGCAATCAAGAGACGTAGGAGCGAGCCTTGTCACTGATGTCTTTGCGACACCATGCACCGGGCCAGCGGATTTCCTTGACCGCTGTGTAAGCTTGGAGCTTCGCGTTGCTAATTGAGTTCCCCATCGCGGTCACGCCTAGCACACGTCCGCCGTTGGAAACGACTTTGTCGTCATCGAGTGTCGTTCCGGCATGAAACACTTTGACGTCTTCGATTGCATCCGCACGATCGAGTCCGGTGATTTCGCGTCCTTTCTCGTACGACCCTGGATAGCCTTCGCTGGCCATCACGACACAAATGCTCGGTCGGTCATCCCATTGGAGTGGTTCCAATTCACCGAGCCGACCATCGACGGTTGCCTCAATGACATCGACGAGGTCGGTTTGTAATCGCATCAGCAAGGGCTGGCATTCTGGGTCACCGAAGCGAACATTGAATTCCAGGACTTTGGGTCCTGCGGGTGTTAGCATCAGGCCGGCGTAGAGGACTCCCTTGAAGGGCCGGCGTGCGCGTTTCATCGCATGCACAACTGGGACTAACACATCGGCTTCGATGCGTTGCATCATTTCCTCGTCGATGACCGGGGTAGGGCAGTAGGCTCCCATGCCGCCCGTGTTAGGCCCCGTGTCGCCATCATGAGCCGGTTTGTGATCTTGTGCTGCTGGTAGCGTGAGGATCGTTTCTCCATCGGTGATCGCCAGCACACTGGCCTCTTCGCCAATGAGTTTTTCTTCAATGATTAACTCTTTACCCGCCTCACCAAATTCACGGCGAGAAGCAATCCGATCGATCGCAACGAGTGCTTGCTCGCGGGTATCGCAAACGATGACACCTTTTCCGGCTGCCAGTCCGTCTGCTTTCACGACGACTTGGACTGGTTCATGAGGATCACTGTAGCGGTCACGAATGTAGCGATTGGCGTCATCCCCATCACGAAAGGCGCGATAGTTCGCGGTCGGGACATTTGCGGTATGCAGTAAGTTTTTGCAAAAGACTTTACTGCCTTCCAATTCAGCCGCTTGTCCGCTGGGGCCGAAGGCACGCAGCCCCTCTGCCTCCATGGCGTCGACCAATCCATCCACGAGCGGTGCCTCAGGTCCAACGATCGTCAGATCGATGCCTTTGTCTTTGGCAAACCGAATCAGACCGGCTTGATCCGTGGCCTCGATCGGAACGTTGGTTGCATCGCGAGCCGTTCCGGCGTTGCCCGGTGCTACAAAGACCTCGGTCACACGCGGGCTCTGCGAGATTTTCCAAGCGAGTGCGTGTTCACGACCGCCGTTGCCGACTACCAAAACTTTCATCTCTTATTTGTCCAGCTGTGTGCTTCGCGGTGGGTGCCGATTTGCCAGCTGGCAATTTAACCGATAGGTGACAGTTTCTCCGAGGAGGGGAGTGGGTGGTCGGCAGGCGTAAAGTGAAAAGAACCGCCGAACGCACTCCGCTATGGTGGACAAGTTGCCAGTGGTAGCTAAAATAATCCTGTCCCCCGCCGAGGATTGATTTCTGCCACTGCCTTTACCCCACCTGCAGATGGCACTTTCTTCAATGACGACTAATTCGGTAAGCGGCGACTGCAGCCTCCAACGCAGTCGCCGCTCGCCATTTAGTCGCATCCCCGATAGCACTTATGGGATTTCCCAACAGGTGCGATAGAATGTGTGGGCGAGCAGCAGGCCTTTCGGTAAACCGATTGCCCCGCATGAGCTCAGCTCGATTCACCCTCCGCTACGCGAACGCTTACCCCAACTTGGAGAGTCAACTTTGAAACGCTTATTCTGTCTTGCTTCCGCCCTTACTCTCACTTTCTGTTCTGTTGCCAGTGCGCAGACCGGTGATTTAAAGGTTCGCTTTGAATTTGGTGGTGCCGCTGCGGTGCCAACCTTGGTCAATGTCGACAAAGACGTGGAGTTTTGCGGCAAGCACAAACTCAAAAACGAACGTTTGGTGGTAAACCCAGGTAACAAGGGAATCAAAAACGTTGTCTTGTATGTTTACACCGGCCGTGGCGGATCGAAGCTGGATGACGTGGCCCCCGCCAATAAGACGCACACGCTGGCAAACGATGAATGCCGCTTCGAGCCGCACATCGTGATAGCGCAGACCGGTGATACGCTGACAGTGACGAATCCTGATCCCGTTGGACACAATGCGAACCTCGGTTTCTTCAATAACAAGCAGCAGAACTTCACAATTCCAGCCGGGCAGGAGAAGTCGGTTGAACTGAAAGAGAGCGAGCCTGCACCGATTCCAATCGACTGCAATATCCACCCCTGGATGAAGTCTTACATTGTCGTTCTGGACCATCCTTTCGCAGCCAAGAGTGACGAGAATGGAGATTTATTGATCAAGGGTTTGCCTGCGGGTGAACTCGTCTTTCGTGTTTATCACGAGGCTGGTGGAATCAAGGAAGTCAAAGTCGATGGTAAGGACGAGGAATGGAGTCGTAGCCGCTTTGAAATTGACATCAAGCCTGGCATGAATGACTTGGGTACCGTCACGATCCCTGCTGATTTTGCCGATTGATCAGTGAGGCAATGCCCACCGTTCAACGAAAAGTCGGTCGTGGTTCAATCCGAAACACACGGTGTTTGGTTTGCGACCACAATCGACTGGCAGAGGTCGCACCGAGAGAATCGGAGAGCAAGCCGTGTCAGATTCGTGTGCGATGGTTTTTCATGCCGACCCCGATAATAGGGACGAGCATGATTCCGCCGTGTGATTTTGGCCGTGATCGCTCGTCTCAGTTCCGTGATCGAAGCGTTCTCAGCCGATCGTCTGAGTCGACTCGTATTTGAGCCGTCTGTTATCCTGACCCGTCTGTTATCCTGGTCCGGCCCGGTGCCAGGGCTTGTGGGATTCGCCAGCCGGGGCTTGTGGGATTCGCCAGCCGGGGCGGTCTCAACAAACCCGCTCAACGACATCGGCACCGCGGCGGGTGGTGATGATTTCCGTTGGTTGGGGGTAGCGAAGAGCCGGAACCAGATTCCGCAGAAAACGGTCCGTTTGCCATTGGGTACTTTGGCGGCGTGTAATTCTGTCGCGTGATTCGTTACTTACAGACGTTACCACTGGCAGGAGCACGTCGCTCGCTCCAGCATCCATCGAGCTTGTGGCGGGCGAAAGGTCGCAGATGGTTTACCATGCCGGTGATCTTGCGGTTCAATCCATTGTCAGAACCTTACTCCATGGCTCGCTATACCGTGCGTCAACTTTATCTAATCGCTGCAATCCTATCTGCGTCGAGCATTGGCTGCGACGTCGCGGTCGACCAGTTCCCCGCCAACGAGGTCTTTTCGTTGACGCTTGCGAGGACAAGAAGCGTCCCGGCTGACGCGGCGAGGAATGATGCAAACGAGGTCGTAACAAGCCTGTTTGGCACGCCTGACGAGCCGCAGTGGCCGAGTGAGTGGCTGGATAACGAAGGCTTGGCAGGTTTAGTGAACGCGGAGTATCTTTCTCGTGCGGCCGGAGCGGTCAGTAGCGAAGAAGACGGGACGCATCTTGGATTGTTTCGCGAACACTGCGTCACCTGTCATGGAGTCGCGGGGGACGGAGCAGGACCTGCCAGCGCGACGCAGAACCCGTATCCGCGGGATTTCCGTCATGGTGTTTTCAAGTGGAAGTCGACCGAACGGGGCGACAAACCGACGAGAGACGATCTGGTCTCGCTGTTGAAGCACGGCGTTCCCGGGACGGGGATGCCGGCGTTCACTCTGCTGGCAAACGACGACATCGAGGCATTGACCGACTACGTCATCTACCTTTCGGTGCGTGGCGAGTTCGAGCGTCGTCTGATGGCTGCCGCCATTGATCAGCTTGACTACGAAGAAAGTGCTCCAGATGAGGAGGCGAAGCTGACCGTCGAGCAAGGCACCGAGGGGAGCGAAGTCGTCCGCGACGTTTTGAACCGTGTGGTGCGGGGCTGGGGACAGGCACAAGCAAGCGAGGTGCCGAGCACTTACCGTGAGTTAGAAGGCGAGCCGCTGCGTGAGTCGGTCTTGCGGGGTGATAAGATTTTTCACGGGCCGATTGCCAATTGCGTTGGTTGTCATGGCCCCGGCGGGAATGGGCAGGCGGTCACTTTGGACTACGACGATTGGGCAAAAGAATATTCGACCCGTTTGGGACTCGATCCGAATGACCGGGACGCGATGCGTCCGTTTCGCAAAGCGGGTGCACTGCGGCCGCGCCCCGTTCAACCAAGGAATTTGCAGTTGGGTGTATTTCGCGGTGGTTCGGAGCCGGAGACTTTGTACCGACGCATCACGGAAGGTATTGCCGGGACTCCGATGCCGGCGGTGGCGGTCGTGGAAGAACCAAATGGTCTCGGTTTGACAGACGATCAGATTTGGGATTTGGTGCGTTATTTGCGGGCTGCACCGGCGGCCGACCAGCGCTCCGTGAGTGGGAAGAATGTGAGCGACGAGGGAGAGCAACCATGATGCGACAACTACCCAGCGGACAGGGTGTGAGCCGCGATACCTATCGTTCCATTGGTGCGATCTTGGGCTTGGGTACCGGCATCGTAATCATGTCGGGACTTGGTTTCAGTGGGTTGGTTGCGGTGTCAATCTTTGGGGCCAGCGGGTGTGTTGCTGGTGGAGTGGCAGGCGAGCAGTTGCATGCAAAACGTAGGCGAGGCAGCTAGAAATGTCTGAAAACCTGATCGGAACCGAGCTCAAACCACCAACCAAAAGCTTGCACCGCTTGGCGGTGTTGGCGGTCTGTTTGGTATGGCCGCTGATTTGGGTTGGGGGCTTAGTAACCACTTACGACGCCGGAATGGCAGTGCCGGACTGGCCAGCCACTTACGGATACAACCTGTTCCTCTATCCCTACAAGACTTGGATATATGGGCCATTCGATCTGCTTATCGAGCACGGTCACCGTTTGTTGGGCGCGGTGGTGGGATTAGTTGCGATCGGCATCGTCGTCGCGGCAAAAGTTCGGGAGCCCCGGCGTTGGGTCTTTTGGTTGGCGATTGGAATTCTGGCAGCTGTTATTTCCCAGGGCCTGCTGGGGGGCATGCGTGTATTGCTCGGTGATCGGACTCTGGCAATGATTCACGGTTGTTTCGGGCCGGCAGTCTTCTCACTTTGCGTGGTTTGCGCAGTTGTCACAAGCTCGATTTGGTCGCGAGCGAGCTCTGTCCCCGCTGCTTCTTTGCCGAAAATCAAGCGGAGCTGGCTGTTTTACGGCGGGGGGATTCTAGCGATCAGCTACCTGCAGTTGGTTCTCGGCGCTCAACTAAGGCATGTGCAACCGACGACTTCGCCTGGGTATTTCACGCTAATCGTCGCAATTCACGTGATGACGGCCTTCGGGTTGTGGATCCTAACTGGTCTACTTTATGTCGGGATTCGGCGGTGCGGCGATTTGACGCTGTCGCGTCCGGGTGGAGCGCTGATAGGATTAGTGGGCGTACAAATTGCGTTGGGGACGGGGACTTGGGTGGTCAACTACGGCTGGCCAGCATTCCTACAGTCCTTCCCAGGGGCGAACGGATTCCTGATCGAGGCGAAAGGTTTTACCGAATCGATCATCGTCACGGCCCACGTGGCGACGGGATCGTTGATTCTCGCAGTCGCGACCCTAACCTTGCTCCGCATGGCACGAGTTCGTCGATGTCAGTCCCAAATCACCCTTGCCGCTAACCTCGGATAAGTTCTGTCGATGGCTACGGATCTATTGACCGCTGACCCACCAAATTCTGTTTCACCCATGTGTGCTACAGGAGACTCGCTGGTTGCGCCGTCGATCAATGAAGAACAGTCCGCGAATGTGGGGCGAACACCGGTAACTTCTCGCGGTGGGGTGAGTGGCTATCTGTCTGATTTGATTCAGTTAACTAAACCTCGCATCGTCGTGATGATTCTGGTGACTACTGCCGCCACGGCGATGATTGGTGCGGGAGGCTTGGTTCCGGGCGGGCAGCTCCTGTGGTTGTTAATTGCGACTGCCGCGGTCGCAGGCAGCGCTGGCGCCGCGAATCAGATTTGGGAGCGTGTCATCGACCAACGAATGACGCGAACTGCGAACCGACCGTTGGCAGCGGACAGGATGCACGCAATCGTCGCGACTTGTTACATGCTGACGTTGCTGACATTCGGCACGTTGATGTTGTACTCGCTGTTCGGTCCGACGCCGGCAATCGTTGGTTTGGCAACCTGGGCTCTATACGTGCTGGTTTACACGCCGATGAAGACGCGTACCACTTGGAACACAACCGTGGGGGCAGTTGCCGGAGCGTTGCCTGTGCTAATCGGTTACACAGCGATGGGCGGGACTTTGACGGGCCTTTCAGGTTGGTTGCTTGTCGGCGTGTTGGTCGCTTGGCAGTACCCGCATTTTATGTCGATTGCTTGGCTCTATCGTCGGCAGTACGGCGAGGCTGGATTCCGCATGACCACAACGGAGGACCCGTCCGGGTGGAGTGCTGGTATTCAGAGTGTTAGCGGTTCACTGGTTTTGATGGGTTTTGCGACCGTTCTTTGTTTCCTACCCGGAGGTTGGATTCAGGGTGCGATCGCAGCGATCGCCGCAGTGGGAAGCGCGACCCCGATGTTGATCGCTTCTGTTGGTTTCATGTCAGAACCGAACGACCAGCAGGCCCGCAAGTTGTTGCGTTCTTCGTTATTAGTGCTGCCTGCTGTTTTGGCGATCTGCACGTTGCGTCTGTTTTGGTGATTCGCTGTCGTGACATCTACCAGCGCTAAAACAGCGACCCCTCAGCCCAGAATTGTTTCGGTTGTCCGCAATCTCCATCACCGTTACGGCGATTCGATCGCGCTCGATGGTGTTGAGTTGGAAGTTCGTTCCGGCGAGATTCTAGCTCTCCTTGGCCCCAACGGAAGCGGCAAGTCAACGCTGTTCCGGCTGCTTTCCACCCTGATGCCGATCCAGCAGGGCGTGATCGAAGTGGCCGGGATTTCAGCCGCTGAGCAATATCGCCATGTGCTGGCATGGAAGGGGGCGGTTTCCCGACGGCAACGGCTTACGCGCCAGCTCTCCTACCAAAAGCCCGAGTTG
>JAQWPZ010000051.1 GCA_029245125.1 Rubripirellula sp. | reverse complement strand
CTCCCTGGATTGATTTTCCTGTCCGTGCAATCTGACAGTCACCAGCCACTGCCAACTTGTCGTGGGTAATTCCAACGCAAAGCAAGCGTAAAGCTTGTGAATCCCCAGTCCTCTCGAGCCAACCAATTGATGGTTGGTGTTTGGATCATCTCGGCCCCAAAATGACTCAGGTCTACCGATCCTGGCTCATCGACGAAAATGACGGCGAAGCTTGGATTGAATGCGTGTACCTTACCAACACAGGAAACAAGTGCGGACAAGTTGACAGGAAAAAAGTGACGATGTCGCATCGTGCATGCAGGCTGACCTTTTAGGGCGTGAGTCAATTTTGTGGCGGTAACTCAGCATGCAGATTCCTGGTCTCGTGATCACAATGAACGCTTAATCAGGATTGCTGGTGAACATTGTGATCATGGCAAAACAACAAAACTCGGCACTGCGAGCTAAGAGCCAAGAAGTTAATTTACATTCGCCGGACTCGAGCGAAATTGGGTGACGCTAACTGAGCAGTTATGCCCCCCCTGTGCACCGAGGCTCTACCGACTGCTCGACGTGTTCCCACGACGTTCGCAGGTGCCTGAGCAATGCTCGGCAGTCGCATGATGCAGCATGCGTGATCTGTACTTCTGATTGCCACGACCTCCAAACTGACAGCGGCGTCGCCAGAGCAAATCCAAGACTACCGCATACAGCACTTGACGGAGTACCGAAATAGAGCAAAGATATTTTCGTCGTTCTTGGTCGGGCCGGTATTCTCCAATGCACTTGCAACTGTGCTTACGTGCCTACGTACCTCCGACATTGTCTAGCCGTTTCCATTTGCACTGTTGCTGCCCTTGGGCACGCACCGGCTTGGCTGCATGTTGCGATGTGTGGCGATGGCGAGACGGCTTCCTGCGTTTCGGAAACCGCACCCGCTTTATCTAGATGCGGTGCCTGCTGCAAGCCAAAGCACGAACAGCCGACGCAAAACCGCGGGACTCTTCCATCAGCACCGCACGACTCTGATTCGTGTGTGATTTGCCAATCATTGGCATGCCCACTTGGGTGTGGGTGGAGGCTAGTAACGCTCGCGATCACGGGCGATGCGCAAGATCGCTTGACGATCCAACCCTCAGCACTTGCGTTGACCATGTGGGCCGGTACGCCCCGCCCGCGTGGACCACCGGTGCCTATCTAGCCTGAACGCATCGTGGAGCTTCCTCGCTCGGAATGCCATTCTGGAACTCGGCTCTGTCGGTGGTCCACCTTGGCATTTCGTAGTCGTTGGATGCATGCCAGCGTTCAAGCCTTCTTATTGACATCCTGCCGCGTAGCGGTTTGGTCGGCGATACGGTCGGTTGACAGGTCCGATCAAACCATGCTGATCATGCCGCGCGCGGCGGGTCTTTCTTCGTCAACTTTCGGTCGTCCGGTTCGATCGATGTCGCTGCTGCGCGCCGCAAGTTCGAATTCAAACACAGAAATTCACCTCCCAGGTACATCAAAGATGAAACCCAACCAAACAACCAAACGCCACGGATTCACACTTGTGGAACTCCTCGTGGTGATCGCCATTATTGGCATGCTCGTCGGCCTTCTACTTCCCGCTGTGCAAGCGGCTCGAGAAGCTGCCAGGAGAATGTCCTGCAGCAACAACCTGAAGCAAGTCGCGCTTGCGACCCACAACTACGAGAGTTCATTCAAGGTCATTCCCGCAATGACTGGGTCGAGCGATTTTTCCGTGCAAGCCCGCATTCTTCCCTTCATTGAACAGGCAGCACTGAGCGAATTAATCAACTTTGAAAGTCCATTGTTGACCGGGCCGCCGTGGCGAGCCCGGTTCAATCCGGCACAAAGAGAAGCGGTCCAAACGGTGGTCCCAACTTTTTTGTGCCCCAGCGATCCCGGTGATGTGAAATTTGGAACAACATTCGCCGACGGAATGGAAGGCTATAGCGCCGGCTTGAATTACATGTTCAGCTACGGCAGTGGTACGGACACCAACTACGATGACCGCTACAAGACAGATGGGATGGTATGGACCAATTCCTGGGCTGGATTCAAACACTGTCTTGACGGAACCAGTCAAACCGTGCTGCTGGCTGAAACGGTGATGGGAGACCAGATCAATGGTTCAGAGCCATCGCCAACTGGTCCTCACCGTCGCATCGCTAACTGGGGAGGCACGAGAGGCAATCGCAATGGCCCCGGGTTCTTGCATGGCGGCACCCTGATTCAAAACCCAGAACTCGAATTGGTCTTTCCGGCGCGGATCACTTCCTACCGAGGCAATCGCGGTCACACTTGGATTCGCGGAGTGCCTTATGCAACGGTCATCAACGGGTACATGACACCCAATTCCAACATCCCTGATATCGGGTTACATGGTCGCGGTTTTTACGCCGCACGTTCGCACCATACCGGTGGCGCGCATCACGCGATGCTTGATGGAAGTGTTCAGTTCATTTCTGACTCGATCAATCGGGATATCTATCACGCCTTGTTTACTCGCAATGGGAAAGAGGTGCTTGAATGGCCCAACTGAACAATTCCCGGCACACGACTCTTCTTCGTCACGCATGCGGTCTGCTTGCGTGCGTGTTGGCGAGTGGTTGCAGTGACACAAATTCCCGGGTGGATGTAAGTGGTTTACCGTTCATTCAGGTGATGTACCAAGGCCAACCGATAGGCGATGTCCAGGTGCGGCTTCATCAAACCCAAGGCGGACCAGTGATCGCTCAGTCGGTGAGCCGCCAGGATGGCCACGCCTACTTCTCGCAAGTTCTATCGCCCGAGCCATCAAGGTACTTCGTAACTCTAGAGTCCCTCAGCGATGGCAGTTGGATGCTGGACTCCCAAGCATGCCAAAAACTTTCCCAAAACATCTCACTGGACCCACTCAAATCGTCACCAGGGCAGCGAATTGAAATCCCGGATGGTGCCGTCTACGCAATCTCCTCTCCCAAGCGACGTTAAGCAAATAAAAATAATGAAGTCACAAATCAACAAGTCGATTCTTCTATTGATCCCACCTCTCATTCTTACGCTGTTTACGCCTCCAACGGCACGCGGCGGAGATGGGTGGACCAGCTTCCGGAATGGGGGTGCTTCCCTAGCCAAATCATCGCTGCCAACCGAGTGGTCCCCAAACGAAGGAATCGCCTGGCAGCACGAACTTGCCGGCTATGGGCAGTCGGCTCCGGTAATCATTGACGGCAAAGTCTTTGTGAGCTCAGTCGCGGGATCGATGTGCGAGCAACTTGTACTGCAGTGCTTTGATCTAACGAGCGGTGATTCGCTCTGGCAGTACGAGCGTCCAACTTCCACGGGGCATCCTTCGAACTACATGAACGCGAGGGCAGCCCCCACACCTTTGGTGGATGACGATGCTGTTTATGCGTTTTTCGAAACAGGTGACTTCGTCTGTTTGGATCACGCGGGGAATCTGCGATGGCACCGGAACGAAGCAAAAGCATTTGGCAAATTCGGCAACAACCACGGCCTCGGTTCATCGCCCGCGATGGATGATCAAAACCTCTACCTTTTAACTGAGCACGACGGCCCATCATTCTTGTCTGCGATCAACAAGAAGACGGGTGAAACAGCATGGCAAACCACCCGAGCATCTACCAAGTCCTGGGCGTCTCCGATTGTTGCCCAAGTCAGTGATCGCGATAAGTGCATCGTCGTTAGTAGTGGTGGGACTGTCACCGGTTATTCTGCCGCTGATGGTACGCAGGAGTGGCAGATCGATGGAATCGAAGGCAACTCGGTTCCCTCACCGACCACAACGGAAAACTTTCTTCTCGTAGGTGCGCGTTTGCCCGAGTTTGCCACGGATGGTCAGGTGCAAGCGAATTGCTGCTTGGACTTGTCGCAGATCACCGACGGCGAACCCAGGGTAGTGTGGCGGGCCGACAAAGCAATCTGCAACTACGCGAGTCCGGTAACTTGCAATGGCTACGCCTACTTCATGAGCAAAGCCAATGTGCTGCACTGCGTCGAGATTGCCAGTGGTGAAATGCTCTATCGGAAACGCCTGTCGCTGGACTGCTGGGCGACACCGGTTGTTTGTGACGATGCCATTTACTTCTTCGGCAAGAATGGCCAAACCCGAATCCTTCAAGGAGGATCAGAGTTCACCGAGATCGCAAGCAACTCGTTGTGGAACGCAGACGCACCGCCGGCACCCGAAAGCTATGCCGAGTCGACTGCTGGACATGGCGGAAGCGGACATGGCGGAGGCCATGGAAAAGGCGAATCAAAGAAGGGTGGATCAGCACGCAGCGGTGGCATGATCGCACGAATGATGGCCGGCGACGCAAATCAGGACGGCATGCTCGAAGGTGACGAAATTGGGGCAATGTTTCGTCCGATGATGCCGCGCATCGACACCGATGGGGATGGCAAGATCAACCAGAAAGAACTTGAGGCGATGGCCAAGAGTTTTGCTGAACGACGCAGCAATTCCGCAGCCTCAGCGCGAGATCCGATCGTTTACGGGGTAGCCGCAGCAGACGGCAGAATCGTGGTACGAACCGGAACTCGTTTGTATGTCATCGATGGCAAGTAACATCTCTCAACTTCAGGAATCACTCATGAATTTTCGTTTCTTAGGATCGATAGCGATCCTCACTCTCGTTTTTACTTCGCAGTGTCTCGCCAAAGGCCGAACGGTGGCTCGCATATTTTGGCAAGACGATTCAGATGCAACCGTTCGCTGTGGCGATTTGAAAAAATCGTCGGATGGATGGTCCATCGCGAACCTAGCAATTGACGGCTTTCCAAAACTCGATTCGGGCGAGCAATCGCTCGTCCAAATGCAAACGCATCAGGGACTGGTGATCGTAGGGGTGCGTGATCGCCAGGAAGGATCCGTTGCCAGCGGATGGGTAGCGATCGAGTCCGGCGTGGTGGAGGAATCGCACGGTGATCATTCGCATTTCCAATTTAAAAACCGGCCAGAAATCCTCCATTCCCTGATCGATTCAGACCAAGGAAATCCCGCGCACGTGTACAAGTATGGTGAGCTTTTCGCCATCGCTAACGATAAAAAGAATGGATTTACACTCACTTCAACGCGAAGGATTCGCGATGCGAAGCTGGCAGGTGACGCGGCATCATTCCTGGAGGGAGGAAACGGTCATATCACGCTGGCCGTGGCCCCAGGACAAGTCGCTTATGCAACTTGGATCGCACCAAGTGGTGCTGATCAAGGGCGAGTCGATGTAGTCGGACTAGGCAAAAACCGCGGAGAGTCTTATTCCTTCCACTGCCCATCAGGAAGACTGCATGGTGCGGCGATGAATTCAGGCAAAGCATTCTTCGCCCCCGCCGATGGAGTCTGCTGGGTTGCCGTCGATCACGAATTGAATAAGGCACCAGAATCCGTCACCGTTCATCACTTATCGTTAGGCACCGATGACGATGACGAACCAATGCGAACTGGCGCTTTCGTCGACCAAGGTCGCCACCTGGTTTTTACAGCAGGCAAAGGACCCGGAACCAAGTTGTGCTGGATTGACGCGTCTGCCGACCTGCCCGCCGTCGGAAGCCTTCCGCTCGATGTACCTGAGGGCGAGAAGATCTCCACGCCGCGCACAATGAAGTCACGCTATGGCGACACGCTCGCTGTGATGTTTGGGCAACACAAGGAATCACCGAACGACGATCGTATGTTGATCGTGAACCTTGACCCCAACCGCGATGGAAGTTTCGAGGATGCCAAGATCAGTCAGACTATCGATGTGGGCCCGAATCAAATGGTTGGCCACTCCGGGTATCATGCGGCGACGATGCTGCCAGATGGTCGACACGCCGTGATCACCAATCCAGGCGACGGTAGCCTGTGGGTTATCTCGCTGAACAACTTCAACGTCATTGCCAAACTGAATCTGAACGGAACACCCACCAGACTACTCGCGATCGGTGGTTAATTTCGGCATTGGTTAAGCAGGGAAATTTTATTCCTTGCAACATTTAACAGCTTCGGCTTGACGCTAAATACGGATGCAGTGAACTGGCTCGATGGCTGAATGAATCGCGCTCACGTACCGCCGCCCCGTAACCGGGGCGGCTCGTTTGATTCATGGATGCTCTCAGTGAACCATGAGCGAATGCGGGCTAATTCTCACCGGCCAACATGCGATGGAACCAAAATCACAGCAACACGTGATCGCCGGCTTTAAAACGAAGCGGCCCAGCTCGCCTGCTCAACTTTCCCCGTCTTCGTAGATACTAAAATGCCGACAGCGGCTCGTTAGATTCATAGATTGAGAGGAAACGAAATCAGCTTTTTCGACAAAGCTGCTGGAGTTGTCTTTTGGCTACGAATCGCTGCTTCCCCAGTCCTCGCTAGCGTGTTGACAGGAGCATAATTGCATCTCTCAGTCGGAGGGGAAGCAGGCATGGTACCGCTTACTCTATCTATCGTACTGGGTGTTGTGCTGGGAGTCGCATTTGCAGAGTGGGCCAGAAGAAAGCACGGCACGGTGGAGTTCTATTCGAAGAGCGAGAACTTCACGCCAGATATCGACGACTTTGTGAACAAAGCTGACAGTAAAAAATCGAGTGACAACTCGCCAAAGGGAACGACAGGCGTGCACATCGGAAGTCGATTACTCGCAGGCCGGAGCAATGTCGAGTTGCCAGAAAATAATGAATGGAAAGCACATGAACCTGCGGAAGCCTATCGGGGCAGCTTTGCAGTTTGCCTCACCATCAAGACACCGATGAAATTCGTTCGTTAACCGTGGCAATCGCTGCTGATGCTTCTTGTTAGCTTGGGTTATCGACAACAACAGGGAGTCATTGAGTACCTTCGCACCGAGAATGCCGTACTCAAAGATAGGTTTGGCACGAAACGAAGTTCGCTGACCTATCATCAGCGACCTCGCTTGGTAGTCAGAGGTAGGACCAGTTCTTCGAAAACGCCCCACTCTGATCTCAAGCAGAGACCATCAAATACGGATCTCATCCGCATCGCTGAAAAGCGAACCCAACTGACTTAGGTGGTCCACATCAGGCGAGAGCGAGAGAATACAGGCGACAGATTTCGAACTTTGAACACCATCTGCCACTTTGTCGCGAAGTCTGCGTCCCCTCGAGAAAGTCCTTCTTGACCGCCCGTCCCCGCTGAGAGTCAACTTGCGGTGCTTGGTCGGGAGGTGACCTTAGGAAGCACCCTCGGCAGGATTCGAACCTGCGACCTGCTCGTTAGGAATGAGCTGCTCTATCCAGCTGAGCTACGAGGGCAAATGACACCGTCGCGTTCGTGGCCTCTGCCAACGAGGCCTATCCGAAAACGAACTACGAAAATCTGACCGGGTTATCCCTCGATCGAAACCATCCGAGTGACATCAGAGATCTTACGATCTTAACGATCCCCTCGCACAAGGAAACGGGGGAGAGTACGGAACAAACGCATTTCTGATGACTCATGCCGAATTTCTTGCCGTTCGATTCGGTCGATCAGCCGGGCTCCGTTCCAAGCCAAAAAATCATCGCTACCAACGTTTCGCCGCACTCGCGCGTTGGCCGGTAGGAGCCGACCCTGCTTCTGCTTGGTTACTCGGCGTAACTGCGTTCGCGAGAACGCGGGAATGCTTGGTGCGGCGATCGTGTTCGGCCCGCATTCTGGCGAATGCGGCTACGAAGAAACGGGAAGTGAAGTAGTGAAGACGAGTCGGGCCGATTCCGTTTGATTGAGCTGGCGTCTGATTCGCTTTGAAGCCGACGATTTGCCTCCGTCACCACGGGCGAGGCATTTTTGTGGCCGGGCAGGACCTGTGTCCTGCCAACTTCCAATCGTCTTGCCCCTGCCCACTGATTCTCCGCTCAGGCTGACTCGACATTCTGCCTATTGAGCCTCTTTACTCAAAGCAGCATTCACTGACTTAGCAACTTGCTCGGCCAATTTCGCAGATCCTTCCGAGGAGTAGTGAACATCCGCTTTTCGTTGCAACTCGCCATGCTTTAACGCAAAGTCGTACAAGCGATTCACTTGAATTTCGCCCACCTCCATCAATCCTTTCTCTGCTGCCTCGTTGTATCGTTTCGAATCACCAACCACACGCCCCTTGGCGCCTTTTGGAACCGGCGTCGTCTGGCACCAAATCACCGTGGTGCCGGCCCGCTTCATTCGCTTGGCAAGCTGTTTCAAGTTGTCCGCATATTGATCGATTGGCACCTGTTGGTGGCTGGTATCACTTTTCGGATCCGCAAGATTCTCATTATTGGGTCCCATGAACTTCAAATCATGTAGTCCAAAATTGAAGTGGATCACGTCCCACTTCCGATCACCCAGCCATTGATCGATTGATTGCAGACCACGCGTCGTCGGCCCGCAGTTGGCCTTCGGTCGCCAAACATTCGCTTTCCCCGCTAGCTGTTTGCGAACATCCTTCGTGTAGCCAATCGAAATGGAATCCCCAATCAACAGGACATGAGGCAGCGAGGGATCGACAGTTGGTGATTGGAAAGCTGGGTTTCGTCGCTGAGCATTCACATCGTGAGCCACACCAAAGCCAACAAGAAACAGGATTCCCAGGGCCGCGAACTGTTGCTTGACCGATCGATTCATCATTATCTTTCCTCTATGTTTGCACGGAACGTTTGCTTTGAATGATAATTGGTTTTGAATGACCTGGTGGCTTTCCACGATGCGTTCGCTTTCCATGACAGGTCGACTTTAGTAGAACGCATCGGCGTTGGCTTCCACACTGTAATCTCTTCACTCATTTCCCTTTGAACATCATGCTCGAGGAACATTCAGCGGTCTATCGCATTCTTGATTCCTCTTCGAATCGAGCCAGCGAGGGGCTAAGAACACTCGAAGAATTGGCTCGATTCGGTTTAGATGATGCTTCGCTGGCAGCCGAGCTCAAATCGCTGCGGCATGATTTAACTTCGGCGTTGCAGACAATTCAACGCTCCAAACTCCTCGCGGCCCGCGATACCGAGGGGGACGTGGGGACAATGCTGCAAGAACCGACCGAGTATCGACGGCGTGATTTGAGATCGGTTTTGCTGGCCGCCGCGGCTCGTGTGCAACAGTCATTGCGAGTAATGGAAGAATGCTCCAAATCAATCGATCCGCAACTAGCCGGCTCGCTCGAACAAATCCGCTATCGAAGTTACACCGTTTGCGGCAAGCTGGAATCATCTTGGCCACAGCACCACCGAGTCAGCCAATTGGCCAAAGCGAAACTCTATGTGCTGATCGATGCTGCAGAATCCGAATCGCAATTCGAAAAAATCGTCCATGACCTCTGCCAGGGTGGAGTCGATGTTCTTCAACTGCGAGACCGCCAAGTCGATGACCGAACACTTATCGCTCGTGGTCGAGCGGGGACTAAGTTGGCAAAGGAACATGATGTCCTATTTATCATGAACGACCGAGCGGATCTGGCATTGGCAGCCGATTGCGATGGAGTGCATGTGGGTCAGGAAGAATTGCCAGTGGACATCGCGAGGCAAATCATCGGCCCACAACGTTTGGTTGGAGTATCAACTCACTCCATCGAACAAGCACGGCAGGCAGTGCAAGAGGGTGCCGACTACATCGGCTGCGGGCCGGTGTTTCCCGGACAAACCAAGCAGTTCGCAAATTACGTCGGCACGGAACTACTGAACGAGGTCGCGAACGAAATCGACTTGCCCGCCTTTGCCATTGGTGGCATCGATGCGACCAATCTGCCGCAAATCACCGCCGCTCAATTTCAGCGAATCGCGGTCGCCGGTGTGGTTCGGAATGCGGAAGACCCAATCGCGATGGCTCGCAAATTAAAACAACAACTCGTTTGAATCCGATCACGGAGCTAGCGAGCATCTCCAGCCAATCGCGAAACTCGGGACAGCTTTATCAAAGATTCAAACGCTGCCGGATCTGCGACTCGATTTCGGGGACAGCTTCAGGTGTGTAACCCAACCAGACATTTACAATCTTGCCATCTCCCCCGATCAGAACGGAGGTGGGGTAAAAAATCGACGACAGTTCCAACCGCTCCGCAACACTGCGACGGGTGACACCTTTGGGGTCAGCGTAGACAGTCGTTTCCATATTGCCCGATCGCAAAAACTCAGACGTCTTATTGGCCAAACCCTCGATCGTCTCATACGACGATCCTTCACACGAAACCGAGATGAATCCAAATCCCGGTACGCTCTTAAACTCCCTAACGACGTCATCCAATTCGGGATACTCCACCTTGCAGGGTCCGCACCAGGTCCCCCAAAAATGCATCAAGGTGAGCCGCCGCTCGGCAAGTCGCTGAAAACGCTCGAAACTCGAGTCTGGGCCTAGTCGAATCAAGTCGATTTGGGGAGCGGATTTTCCGATCCCCGGGCTGGGCTGCTTCCGCAGACTCGGCCCACGCAGCAATACGAATGCCACCACGACGACGACCAGGGGTATGACCAGCCACCAAATGGAGGTTTGAGAACCTGGATTTCCGTTGTTGAGTTCCGATGCGTCAGACACAATTGCTTTCAATGATTAAACTTCGAGATATCCGAAGGAACAGGAAATAGTAGGTTCGTGCGATGTTCTACGTTGCCCAATCGTCAATCGCCCTCTTGGGGTGCCTCACCCTGATTGCCGGCTGCGCTGAGCTTCCTGCTGAGAAACCGGGTTCAGATAAGCTAGTCGCCGATGTCGTAAAACTATCCGGGTCAAAAATTGCCGAAAGCAGCGGATTAGCCGCTTCTCGGCGAAAGGCCGGCTATTTCTGGACACACAACGACTCAGGCGACCAAGCGAGGTTGTTTGCCTTTAACACCAAGGGTCGACTAACCAGAACCCTAAAGTTTAGTACGTTGCAGGCAAAAGACTGGGAGGACATGGCTTCTTTCGTCGATGGCGAGGTGCCACGGTTGATAGTCGCCGATTGTGGCGATAACCAACGCAACCGCACATCGGTCACGCTGTACCTGATGGACGAACCCGATCCTGACAACGGACGGACGGGAAATCCAAAAAATCTCACGATCTTATCAGTCGTCTACCCCGATGGGGCGCACGATTGTGAAGCCGTTGCGGTCGATCCCAAGCGTCGCAAAATCGTGTTGGTGACAAAAAGTTTTCTTCCCGCTGTCGGCGTCTACACCATTCCCCTGCCGCCACGTGTGGGGGGCGACCAAGTCGTACGACAACAGGTGACCGCCGAGCGGATTGCCACGCTGGCGATTCCGCTGGTCACCGCAATGGACATCAACCAACGGAACGGTGACATCTGGGTGGCAAGCTATTTCCAAGCTTTTTGTTTCAGCTGCAAAGATCGAGAGCAAGATTTTTCGGAACAGTTTTCAGCATTGCCCAAGCCGATCGAATTACCTCGGTGGCGGCAAATCGAGGCTTTTGCAGTCGATCCATCGGATCAACTATGGCTGACGAGCGAGGGGTCTCCAACACCCTTCGGACGAATAATCCGCCAACCGGAAAATTAACCTGCAGTCGTCGGATTACACCGCCCGCCAGCCGATAAAAAGGTTGGCCAACTTTTTTGCTACCACCCCCAAACGGAATGTCGCATGAGCTACGAAGTGGAGCAGAAATTTCGGGTTCAGGACCCCGAAGCCCTACAGGGGCGACTGATCGAATTGGGCGGCGTCGCCAGCCCTGCCGAACAACATAGCGACACCTACTACAACCATCCCTGCCGTGATTTCGCCGAAACTCAAGAGGCACTGCGGGTTCGGCGAGTCAACAATCAGCCCTTTCTAACTTATAAGGGAACAAAATTACCTGGTACCGTGAAAGCCAGACGTGAGTTGGAATGGTGCCTGGCCCCGGGTGACGCGGATGGGAGTCAGACCGAGGAGTTGTGGAAATTGCTCGGTTTCCGCGAGGTCGCAACCGTCACCAAGACGCGACAGGGCTTTACGCTGTCAGCCGAACCATCTTCGTTCACCGTCGTCATCGACGAAGTCGAGCGATTGGGCTTTTTTGCCGAAATTGAATTGCTCGTAACGGGCCCACAGGGGGTCGATCTGGCTCGCCAGCGAATTCTAGACCTCGCTGTGCAGTTAAATCTCGAGGTCAGCGAGTCACGGAGTTATTTGAGAATGTTTTTGGGGCTAGACAGTGGCGAATAATTGACTTGATGAGGGTCGTCAGCCTATCCTCGTAACCGATCGTTAATTGACTGATATCCGTTCAGATTGAACACGGGAGTATTTTGATGAATAAAGTTGTAAGTTGCTTGGCAATTCTGGTTGTGGCGTGCGCGACTGTGATCGCCGGGGAAGTGGATTTGAAAGGCGTTAAGTGCGTCGTCGCTCCGACCCGCCCCGCCAACATGGCGAAGTCCGCCGATTACAAGGACGCCAAGGTCTATTTTTGTTGCGGAAATTGCTTGGGGAAATTCAAAAAGGACGCCAAGCCATTCGCTGCCAAAGCCAACATGCAATTGGTTTCAACGAAGCAGTATGAGCAGAAAGCCTGCCCATTCAGCGGTGGAGACCTGAATCCTGCAACCGCCATCAAAGTGGCTGGTTCGAAGGTCGCTTTTTGCTGCAACGGCTGCAAAGGCAAAGCAGAAAAAGCTGAAGGCGACGACCAAATCGAATTGGTTTTCAACGACAAGTCCTTCGGCAAAGCTTTCGGCAAGAAGAAGACTGACGACTCCTGAGCCCTTGTCAGCTAGAGAAGATTTGCAGAAGCCGGCAACCTCGCTCGGAGGTCGCCGGCTTTCTTTTCGGGTATTGTGAAACAGAGTAGTCCAATCCATTCACCCATTAACTGACTTTATGTACCTTCGCCTCGCCCGTCGATTCCTGACCGAAACCGATAAAAGGCTGCTGATGAAAGCCGCCTGGACGCTTGGGGTACGTGGTTTATGGAGTGTCCATCAACACAAACGCCGTCTCAAACGGGGTGAGTTCTTTCCACCGTTTCTGTACATGTCGGTCATCAACAGCTGCAACCTTCGTTGCCAGGGATGCTGGGTTGACGTCGGCGCCAAGCAGAGCCGGATCGAAGTCGATGCCGCCAACCAAACCATCGCCGAAGCCAAGGCGATGGGCAACAGCTTCTTCGGGATTCTCGGCGGCGAGCCATTTATGCACAAAGATTTAATGAAGATCTTTGAGGCCAACCGGGACGTTTACTTTCAGGTCTTCACGAACGGTCATTTCATCACCGACGAAGTTGCGGCCCAACTCCGTGAGTACGGGAATGTCACACCGCTGATCAGCGTCGAAGGAACGGAGTTCATCAGTGATACACGACGCGGACGATTGGATGTACTCAACCACACAATGGAAGGCTTGAAGGCGGCACTGCGAAACAAATTGCTTGTCGGAGTTTGCACCAGCGTTTGCAAGTCGAACATCGATGATTTGGTGAACGAGGCCTGGGTTGATCGCCTGATCGAGATGGGTGTCATGTACTGCTGGTACCACATCTACCGACCGGTGGGACCAGAGCCGAATCCGCAACTGGCGTTATCTAGCGACGAGCAACGCCGCGTCAGGCAATTCGTCGTCGATACCCGCGCCACCAAACCAATCATCGTCATCGATGCCTATCACGATGATGCCGGCAACGCGCTTTGCCCCGCAGCGACTGGATTCACCCATCACATCGGACCTTGGGGTGATATCGAACCCTGTCCAGTCATCCAACTGGCGACGGAATCGATTCATGACAAGAAACCGCTGAAAGAAACCTTCAACGAGTCAGGATTCCTAAAGGACTTTCGTGAAATCACTGCCCAAAATACCCGGGGCTGCGTGATCATGGAGCGTCCTGACCTGCTGGTCGAGTTGGCCGAGAAACACTCCGCTCGCGATACCACGGCCCGCGGCGAAGTGATTGCCGAACTGCAGAATGTGACGCCTCGTCGAAGCCAGTTTCAGCCAGGCGACGAGATTCCTGAGCGGAGCCTCGTCTACCGTTGGGCAAAAAAGTATGCCTTCAACGATTTCGGCAGCTACTCGCGGCACTTCGATACCGCCAACTACCGCGATCCGGATCAAGCAATGGCGTCCCAGGAAGCGGGAAACCAGCAATAGACGGGAGACCCCCGACATGCTGACGAAGGTGGCGCGACCAAAGGTACGGTCGCCCTATTGGCAGGTCGCTCTTTACCCCGGCATTCCCGTTCGGTAACTAACAGGCACGCCCGAAGCGAAGCCTGCGCAGTGACCCTGTGCTAGGAACCTGCCGAGGGTGCTCGTACCGTGAACCTGTGTGGTGAGCTAGTTCCGCGGACCGGCGTGATGCTCTCGCAGCGAGGGCATGTTCAGCGCCGCGAAAAGCCTGAACTCACTGGATCATGCAAGGAAGGACCCGATCGTGGCAAACGCCAGCACTGCAAGTACCGATGGAATGCTCGCTCCCAATCAGACCGCTGAAATCAGCCAGACCGCTGGTTTCGACCAAGCTGTTGACTTTAGCCAGGCCACCTCGACGGCCATCACGAAGCTCTCCGAAGGTGAATTCGCTTACCTCTCCGAATATGCGACGACCCATTTGGTCCCCGCTCTATTGATGGCGGGCGTCGGCTTGGGAGTCGTTTTCCTTGGCTACTTGGTTGCCTCCTATCTCTCCCAAGCGATCAGTCGCCCGGTTTGTCGTCGAGTCGATGAAACCCTCGGCCGCTTCGTCGGCAGAATCGTCTTTTACGGTATTCTGCTAGGCGTGATGGCAGCAGTCCTGTCGAAGCTGGGGACACCATTGGGTGGATTGGCTGCTGTGTTGGCGGCAACCGGCTTTGCCGTTGGCCTCGCGTTTCAGGGAACGCTTAGCAATTTTGCCTCGGGCGTCTTGATGTTGGTCTTTCGCCCATTCAAAGTCGGAGACGTAATCAACGCGGCTGGCGTGACGGGGAAAGTCAACGAGATTGATTTGTTTACCGTGACTCTTGATACACCCGACAATCGACGAATCATCGTTCCCAACAGTTCGATTTCTGGTGGCACGATCGAAAACATCAGCTTCCACCCCCACCGCCGTGTCGAAATCGTCATTGGCGTGGACTACACAGCAGACCTTCAGCAAACACGGATGGCGTTGCAGACCGCGACGGCAACCTTCGCAGAACAAACCATCTCCGGTGAAGACCGCGGGTCAGCTGTGGTACTCAGCGATCTCGGTGACAATGCCGTGGAGTGGAAAGTACGACTGTGGGTTGCGACAGCTGATTACTGGTCGATCCACGAATCGTTGATGGGTGAAATCAAAACACAACTGGATGCGGTGAATATCGGCATTCCTTTCCCGCAATTGGATGTTCACCTAAATCGGGTCGACGGACCACAGGATGAAGCACCGCTGCGACCAAGAGTGCGTCCCCTTCGCCGCGAGAACGATCTGACGGTTGGAGCCATTTCCTAGGCAGATCGATTTGCAGGCAGCGACCGGGAACCAGAGCGGGATTCCCGAGGACAGGAGCGGCCAACGGCATCCTTTCGATCATTCCATTCGATGGGATCGAAAGAGAAACCTGCAGGGAGTCAAATCCCCTGACGGCGAGCGAACAAGAGTATCGTTCGCTCGCGGGCTGACGCGATCTATGCGGTGTCAAAGTTTGCCAAATTGGAAAACTCAACGGGCGGGGTCGCGTCCGCCCACGTGCTCAATATTTCGCGACCAATGTATCGACGAGGCCGAGATTCCCACCACTGGCAGGCGGCAACGGCGGGTGATTATTCGGACATTCAATCGTATCCAAAAAAACCGTTTCTCCTTACCACTCCACGCTGGTCCCTGAGTATCATATCGTTCGCAACGTTTCCGTTGCGGACAACATCGATTCGTACGGTGGACCAGGCGTTGGTCAGCAATCGCATCACAGGGAGGAGTCATTGTCGTGTGGCATACAAGCCGGGGTGATCGGACCTTATGCGGGGAAGAAGCGGCGTTGGTGCGTCGCGCGATCGGCAATATGGTTGACGGAATATTGATGCGGGTCGACGAGGAATTGGAAGAGGGCGTGATTGGCGTCGACACCGGGATTGCCGTCTATGACATGTGTTCAACGTCGCAACGAGTCGGACTGCTGCATGAAGTCGCCAAGCATTTGCTGACCAATACCGATTCAGCGTTGGTTTTATCGGCACCGCTCGAAGCGACGATCGCTGCCATCTTTGTCGACATCCGAGACCAGGTCGCGATGGAAATCGAATTTCTGCCGCAACTGATGGAAACGGAGGATCAGCCAACTTGGCGACGAATGGTTCTGGATGCCTACCAGTCGACACTCGCGCCAGACGACCTGGAAAACAAAGTGTGGGCCGAAATGGTCCAGCAACTCCCGACGGAAGATTGCCGATTCATTCGCCGCTGGGAACATGTAATCGATTCCTTGGCCGATGCAATTTTGTGGGATCGTGACTTTGAATTAGCCGATCAGTTTCTTGATTCGGATCCAGTCTCTGCATTTGATCGTCGCCAGGTCCTTGGAATCAGCGACGATTATTTCACCAGAATCGCACCCGACCCTCGCGCTGAGGAGGTGCGTCGGGTGGTATCGCAGACTCAGGCGATCGTGCGTCGCAAACCACGCTAAGCTGTTTTCGATCTTGCCAGCAATGGCAGCAACAGCGTAACAACGGACGATCTGCGTTTTCCTGTAGGACCGTCCGGAGTTCGACCATGTTGGGTCGTCTGTTCGATGCGATTGTTCGTGGCTTTCATTGCCATAACACGCATCACCGTTTTGCCTGGGATGCCTTGCCGTTGGTGCAAACCAATGCGGGGCGGAATCTGTCCCGTCTGCTGCGCCGCTATCAACGTTGCTATTTGACCGGCGCAACCGATCCCGACACCCGATTCCGTGATTTTCAAAATCACGTGATTCATACTCGCGACGGATTCTGGGGCGGAACACCTCGCGTTGCTCATGCTTGGTACGAACGACTGCAGCGGTATCTTCGCACCAATCGTTTTGCCGATGCGGCGCACGCGGCAGGTGTCTTGAGCCACTACTTCGCCGATTCACTGCACCCTTTACATACCCACAATGACCCGATCGAAAAAATCCTCCATGGCCCGATCGACTGGAGCCTTCATTGTGGATACGAATCGATTTTAGAAAGCTGGCAGCAAAACGACCTACAGGTTGTGTTCCAACTCAGCACTGGGCCCGGCTGGCTTGGCGAAGCGATCTTGCACTCGGCGCGATACGCAAACCGCAAATACGAGACCCTTCTGGAAGGTTATGATCCATCCAGGACGCTCGTTGATCCATTAGGAGCATTGAGCCCTGAGGCACGGACTGCGATGGCCGAAATCTTCGGACTCACGATCACCGGCTGGGCTCGCGTACTGGAACGGGCAGCCGCGGATGCAGAAATCGCGCGAGGTGGATGCTTACCCCGATTTGGGCTGACCCTCCCAACCGTGGTCGCGGCCGCCCGAATCCCCACACGGTGGTATTCTGGTTGGTCCGAAGACAGAGATCTGCGAAACGAAGTTGCCGAACTGCTTGACGAGTGGCGGATCAGCGGGAGGGTCGAAAAACACCTGCCGGCTGAAGTCGATATCGTGCACCGAGTCATCCGCGTGCGGGAAAACGAAAAAAACTGGAACCGACAGCGACGCGAACGGCTGAACTCTCGACGTACAACGATTGGAGTCCAGTCGCGGGCAAACCAATTCGCCTCGACAACCTGCGCAGCAATCCCAATAAAACGCGCGGCTTAGCGGCAACGAGCATTCATCCGATCGCTGGATTGGGATAACCTAAAAATCCGCGACCTATTTCGTATTTGTTATTCGTTCTCATCGGAACCATCATGCGAGCCTTTGAAGCCACCGAACACTACTTTGGTCTTGCCGCTGAGCACTTGAAGATCGAGGGTGCTCAACGCGAAGCGTTACTGATGCCACTGCGGAGCGTCAACGTACGGGTCACGATTGAACGTGACGACGGCAGCTTGTCGAGTTACGTTGGTTTTCGAGTGCAACACAATCACTCTCGAGGACCGATGAAGGGCGGCCTGCGGTATCACCCCGAGGTCAATCTCGGTGAAGTCCGATCAATGGCCAGCCTGATGACGTGGAAGACGGCCGTCGTCGATTTGCCCTACGGTGGCGCGAAAGGGGGGATCGGCGTTGACCCTTCGGAATTATCCACGCGCGAGATCGAGCGTCTAACACGAGCCTTTGTCGATCAGATTCACGACATCGTGGGACCCGACACTGATATCCCCGCTCCCGATATGGGAACCGACCATCGTGTAATGGCATGGTTTCGAAACCAATGGGAAAAATACCATGGATTCAATCCCTCGGTGATTACCGGAAAACCAGTCGAAGAATATGGAGCCAAGGGCCGCGAGGAAGCAACTGGAAGAGGCGTTGGCACCCTGACCGTCAAGTTGACAAAACGACTCGGACGACTCCCGGAAGAAACCAACATCGCGATCCAAGGATTTGGAAATGTTGGCTCCCATGCGGCAAAGTATTTAGCAGAATCGCAATTTCCAATCGTCGCCGTCAGTGACGTCTCAGGAACCTATTATGACCCCAATGGTTTGAATATTGGCGAACTGTTGCACCACAAACTCAATCAGCCCAGTGGATTGCTCGAGGGGTACACCGGATGCCAAATCCTGCCGGTCACCGATTTGCTAGAACTCGATGATGTCGAAGTCTTGATCCCCGCTGCACTGGGCGGAGTGATTACCCACGAGAATGTTGATCGCATCAAAGCATCCGTGATTGTCGAAGCGGCGAATGGACCGATCTGGCCCGAGGCAGATAGGGAACTGGAAGCAAGAGGTGTCACCGTCTTGCCTGATATCTTGGCCAATGCAGGTGGCGTCACTGTCAGCTATTTCGAGTGGGTGCAAAATCGACAGCATTACCGCTGGACACTTGATCGCGTCAGACAAGAACTGGACCACACGATGAACGCGGCATTCGAAACGGTCTGGCAAACGTCACAGCAAACCAAACTCTCGCTGCGAACCGCTGCCTACATCATCGGAATCACGAGGGTTCAACGGGCAGCCGAACTGGCCGGGTTCGCCTCCGCTTGATCGCAGCTCGCGAATGAAATCAAACTTGAACCAAATCATCGGTTTAAGTTGGCTCACCAATGCAGTCCAGCGATCAGTCCAGCAATGCAGTCCAGCACTATCTCCAGCCCATTGCGACTTTCGCTTCACTCGGCTGCTGGTGAATCCGAACTGGGTGAATCCGAACTGGGTGAATCCGAACTGGGTGAATCCGAACTGGGTGAATCCGAACTGGGTGAATCCGAACTGGGTGAATCCGAACTGGGTGAATCCGAACT
>JAQWPZ010000050.1 GCA_029245125.1 Rubripirellula sp. | reverse complement strand
GCCACTTGCCAACGTAGCCCGTCCGGTAGCCCGCGGTTTGCAGTGACTCGGCAACCGTCACCGTGTCCAAAGGAAGGGCCATCGTCGTTTGAGGCGTGATCACCCGTTCGAAAGGCCGCCAGTGACCCGGGATGTGAGCCGTAATGCCGATTCGGGCTTGGTTCTGTCCCGATTGAACAGCGCATCGGGTGGGAGAGCAGACCGCACCGGCCGCATAAAAGTCAGTAAACCGCAACCCTTGCTTGGCAAGCTGGTCGATGTTGGGGGTGTCGACAAATTCGTTGCCGTAGCAACCAAGATCAGACCATCCCAGGTCATCAATCATGATAAAAACAATATTTGGGCGATCAATTTTTGCGAGATTTGCACTCGCGCGATCTGCGGCGGGCACCGTGGAGATCAGGAACGAACTAAACAAGAGAGATCGTATGAGGGCAGTATTGAGCATTCAATTGTTCCAAGCGGCGGGTCGCTCTAGTGATCAAGTTTGGGAAGATTGGGCAGAAGTCTACATTCTTGGTCGGAAACCACAAAAATACAAGGTTTTCGGGCGACCAAGTATCGAGTCTCAAGTCGACGAAGTGCGTTACACTATGGGGAACTAGTATGAGTCGTCTGGCTGCTTGATCGGGAGATCGTGGAAATGATGGAAGTGCGATGCCAATGTGGAACGTCCACGAAGGTTCGTCCTTCACTTGCCGGGTTGACGATTCAGTGCGGTCACTGTGGGGATCGATTGGCGGTTCCATCGCTGCGAGTGATGAGGGCTGCTACTGATCGAGGGGAACCGGCACCTGCGCGAGCGTTAGATTCCGATTGGCAGCCGGCGTCGCCCACTTCTTCGGGGCTTCCTGAGAATGCCTTTGTTCATTTTCATGGTGCTGTCGACTCCAAGGGGCGAGTCTCGATGGGGGCCATGGAGAACTACACTGCGCAGCTGACACGAACGATCGAGCGATTCGCAGATTCAGCCCCTGCATCGGAGAGTGTCGAGATCATGGTGTCGTGTGCCCTGACACCCGAACACGGTTCGTCGGTATGGATCGAAGCGATTCCTGATGCTGCCGAAGGCTCTAGGGTTGATGCTTTATTGTCCGAGCTGCGAGCGATTCCTGCGCCGATGGTTCAAGAGGGGCCGGTCGCTTTCGCTTTTTACCGTCGAGTTCATTGCCCGACCGCCACGTCGACTGTGCTCAAGCCGTTCGGGTTTCTGTTGAGCAAGATTGAAAATCGTGGCTTCGATCACGTTCTGTCGAATGCTGCACATGCGATGCATTCCGACGAGGCAGCTGCCAAGGAATCCTGGCTTCAAACCCTTCGGCAATTGCTGAAAGGGTGGTTCACTAAGACCCCCAAGCCTGATGTCAATCAGCAGGAAACGAAATACGCCGATTGGAATCGTTGGATCGAAACGTTGGAAGAGAATTTCGACATGACGGTTCAGCATGAACTCGAATCCGAAGACCAGCAGCAGTTGCAAACTGCGGGACGGTTGGTTTGGCTAGCTGCCAGTTGCAGCGAAAAGCAGGATTGGAAAGGAGCCATCTCGCGGTACACATCAGCCTTGGAGATGCTGCCTGGAAATGCTCCGCTGTTAGCGCGTCGGGCGAGGGTGTTCCGGATGGCGGGTAACCGGCAATCCTCGCTTGCCGATTGGAATCAGGCAATTGCGATAGCTCCCTATGATCCGTGGCTGTTCTATCACCGCTCAGAGATCTTTGCCGATTTGGAGGCTTGGCCGAAAGCGGAGGAAGATTTGGATGCGGCCATTGAACTCTCGCCAATCGAGCCGACCTTTCTGTTTGCAAGATCGCAGATTCGATTCAACCGAGACAGCTTGTCTGGAGTGAGAGATGATCTTGATCGGGCGATCCAACTCGATCCGAACAACGGCCATTCACTGGCGCGGCTTGGTTGGTTACTGCAGAGTGAAGAAGAACGGGATCTTGACCTCGCGATCGAGTACTTGACCAGAAGTATTGAGGTAATGCCCGGTCATGCTGAACCTGTCTTCCAGCGGGCTTTGGCGTACGCCTCACAGAATAAGCTGGAACTGGCATTGCAGGATTGCAATACCATCATCGCGCGGCATCCAACGCACGGTGCCGCTTATGGAATTCGCGGCCGCGTGCTTCAGGTTCAAGGTGAATTTGAGGAGGCGATCGAAGCCTGCAGCAAGTCGATTGAACTCGGTTGGAAAGCATCCATTGCCCGCCTCGCACGTGGGTTTGCGTACGCTGCGACTGGCGAGTTGGATCTTGCATTGCAAGATTGCGATGAGGTTGATGAATTGGATCCCGATAATCCGCTCTGTTGTCAGTTGCGCGGCATGTTGAGTTTTCACCGTGGTGAGTTAGAAACCGCGATGCAGGCATTTGCAAAAGCTCGTGATCTGGTTCCCGATTGGACCGAACCGCGGGAGCAATTGGCGATGCTGCACCGCATCAATCAAAATCCGAAGGCAGCCGTTGAGGAGCAAACGGCGCTAGTCAGGCAACAGCCTGAATGCGCTTCGCATTACGTCAATCGTGCTTTTGCTTATGCGCAATTATCCGATTTTGATCGGGCCCGATGCGATTATGATCATGCGGTCAATCTAGAACCCGAGAATGAACAGATCCTTTATCTGCGCGGGTGTTACTCACTCGATCGAGGTTTGCTGGAAGCCGCGTTGGCTGATTTTGACAAAGCCCTTGCGATCGCCGGGGAGCACGACGAATCGCGGGCCAGGCGAGCAGGCATCCTGCTGCAGCTTAAACGCCCCCAGGAGGCTATTGTCGAATATGAGAAATTGATCGCCAAGTATCCCGATGATCTGGAAGCTTATTCCGGCCACGCGTTTGCAAGTCAATTGATCGGCAATGATCAGGCCGCGGAAGACGATTTTGATCAGATGCGACGGCTTGCGCCGGAGAATGAAATCGGAACAACGGTTCGATCCATGTTGGGAAAGGCTCGCTCACTTGAGCAAGAGGAACGATATGCCGAGGCGATTGAAGTCGCTGCAGAGATTATCGATCTCGCGCCTGGTGAAGCGGTTGGATATGAGGTTCGAGCATGGATGCAGTGGTGTGACGAACAGTTTGTGGAAGCGGTCGATGATTATACGCGGCTGTTGGAGCTGACAGAGGAACACCCCAATGCACTGAACGGACGGGGGCACATCCAGGCAGAAATGGGGGATTGGCGGTTAGCACTGGATGATCTTGATCGAGCGATCGAGATTGGACGGAAAAAAGGCAAGACGCGATTGCTCGCCTACGCCCTGAACGGGCGGGCACTGGCGCTCGCAGGGATCGGGCAGTCGGCAGAGTCGGTGCGAGACTACAAAGAATCGGTGAGTCTGTGTCCCGATAACGCCTGGGTGCATTACAACCGAGGCATCGTTTTGCTGCAGCAAGGTGAAACGGAAGAGGCGAATCGAATGCTCCAGCAAGCGATCGAATGCGAGAATCCAGTGCTGCCAAAACGCAAACGTCTGCGGGCGATTCACTTGTTGGATAATACTGCTTAGTCACAAATCGGGTAGGAGCTTTCGCAAGCAGCGGATCTCAGTCATTTAACCGCTTCAACACCAAGCGGTGAGATCGTTTGAAGCCTTCTGAAATGGCCCCGGTTCCAGTGTTTGCCGGTTCCAGTGTTTGCCAGTCCCAGTGTTTGCCGGTCCAGTGAGCATTTGCGAGCTTTGTTCCGATGCCGGCTCCGGCCTGTACCTGTGTTCGGTGTTTCGCAACACTTTGCAGGAAGCCTCGGTCCGACGCCGCGGGTGTCGGAGCAGCAATGGGTGTCGGAGCAGCAATGGGGCGGCGCTAGTTTGTTGATTCTGGCGAGGGTGACCAAGGTTTGCGACCTTCTTTCTCTTGCAAAAACTTAGCGTCGACATCTTTGTACCAGTCGTGCAGTTGGTTTCGCATTTCACGCACCATTTCGGGGTGCTTATCTGCGAGGTCGGCTTGCTCGCCGATGTCATCTCGCAAATTGTAGAGATGGACACGACCATCTTCGTATCGTTCAACTAGTTTGAATGAACCGACTCGAATGGCGCCCCCCGGAAAGCCACCTTGATTGCTGTAATGCGGATAGTGCCAGAAGAGTGCCGAGCGGTCGAGCGACTCGCCTTGAAGAGCTGGAAGGAGATTCACGCCATCGACTTGGTGTTTAAATTGGATGCCGGCAGCAGCGGCAACGGTGGGTAGGACATCGATAGAACAGATCGGTTGCGAATTGACTGATCCTGGCTTGGTGACGTCTGGATAGCGGATAATCCATGGCTCGCGAATTCCACCCTCGTACACCCAGCCTTTGCCACCACGCAGCGGCAAGTTGCTGGTGGGGGAGCCTTCCGATGTCGACAATCCACCATTGTCTCCCGTGAAGATGACGATTGTATTTTCGGCAACACCTGATCGATCCAATTGGTCAATGACTTTGCCCACCGCTTGGTCCATCGCTTCGACCATCGCTGCATAGACAGCATGTTTCTGCAGGATGCGTACTTTTCGTTGCCGATCGCCGTAGACAGTTTCTTCATTGGCGAACTCTTCGCCGGTTATCAGCTTGGCTCTCTGCTGGTATTTCTTGACTAGGTCGGGGCGTCCGATCAGCGGGGTGTGAACTGAATAGAAAGACAAGTAGGCGAGAAACGGCTTGTTCTTGTTTTGTTCGATAAAGTCTGCGGTGTCGGTCGCTAGGCGATCGGGTAAATGTTCACCTTTGGGGCCATCGGTCAGGCGGGGGTTTCCATAGGGTGAAAAGTATTTGTCACCACCGTAGGGACCTCCACCCCGGTGGCCGCCACGGTTGATATCGAATCCTTGTTTCGTTGGCCAGAAATCTTCATTGGGACCTAAGTGCCACTTGCCGGCAAAGAAAGTCGCGTAGCCAACCTCCGACAACGCGTCAGCAATGGTAATTTCTTCCAGTGGCATACGGTCGAACAGGGGAGCCGACTTAAACGTTCCCCCTCGCTTCCCGGAAAAGAAATTGGTGGCATCGATTCGCGACGGATACTTGCCCGTCATGAGGCTGTATCGAGTCGGACTGCAGACTGGATTGGCGGCGTAACCATCGGTAAATCGCATCCCGGTCGCCGCTAAACGATCAACATTAGGGGTTTCGTAAAAACAGTTGGGGTTGTTAGCCCCAATGTCCATGTAGCCGAGGTCATCCACCAAAATGACCACGATATTCGGTTTTTGAGGTGATTGGTTATTGGCTGCGAATAAGGGGGATCCGCAGACCAACAGGAGGCTTGCAATACACGCTTCGAAGGTGAACGATTTCATGATCATGACGACGATGTGACTTGCCGAACGGTGGAATTAACAGAAAACTGTTGAACGTTAAAATCGGGGTGCCTTGGCGACCCGTCAACGAGTCATTGTGATCTTTGACGCGCGGCGGTGCGACCGAAAACAATTTTCGTGATAGTGTACTTGCTTTCGCGACCCAAAAACTCAATCCATTATTCGAGAATCTCATGAAAAGCTGTTTTGCGATCGTGGGCTTGTTGGTCTTCCTTTCCAATCAAGCCATGGCTGAAAACTGGGGGCACTGGCGGGGGCCTGGTGGCAATGGTGCCGCTGGCGATGCGCAGCCACCGACGGAGTGGAGTGCGACCAAGAATATCAAGTGGAAGTTTGCGATCCCGGGCCGGGGATCTGGTTCGCCGGTTGTCTGGGGAGACAAGGTTTTCGTCGTCACGGCGATTCCTGAGCAGGCTGATGGGAATGCTGCGGAACCACCCGCGCGACGTTCCCAATTTGGGGCGCGCGGTCGCGGAGGTGCGCTGCCGATGTTGGAATTTGTCTTGCTTTGCGTTCATCGTGATAGCGGAGAATTGCTGTGGAAACAAACCGCGACGAGGGCGACGCCGCATGAGGGAACGCACTCGACCAATGGGTTTGCGTCTGCATCGCCTTGTACCGATGGCCAGCACGTTTATGCCCACTTCGGATCGCGGGGCCTGTTCTGCTATTCAATGAACGGTGAGCTGAAATGGAGTCGTACGGATTTTGAACCGATGACGACTCGGGCCACTTTTGGCGAAGGGAGTTCACCAACCATCGCGGATGACAAGATCCTTGTGCCATATGATCACGAGGGAGATTCGTATTTGTATGCGTTGAACAAATTGACCGGAAAAACTGTTTGGCAAACCGAGCGAGATGAACCGACAAATTGGTCGACACCCCTCGTCGTCGATTTTGAAGGTGAAAAGCAAGTCGTTGTGAATGGTCAGAATTGTGCGCGTGGTTACGATCTGGAAACCGGCAAGGAACTTTGGCGTTGTGGTGGACAGACGCAGCGACCGGTTGCTTCCGCGGTTTCGCTCGACAACTTGGTCATTGTTGGCAGTGGATTTCGTGGGTCCTACATGGGCGCTTTCGAGCTAAGCGGACGGGGTGACTTGGAGGGAACCGATGCGGTCGCATGGTCGATCAGCCGAGACACACCTGATATCGCATCACCACTGTTGTCAAACGGACGAGTCTACTTTCACAAAGCAAAACTGGGCGTGCTCAGTTGCCTTGATGCGAAGACAGGTGAACCAAAATTCACGGCGAGTCGAATTCCTGGAATCAATAGCACATACGCCTCACCGATCGCGGCCGGCGGTCATGTCTATCTAACCGGTCGAAGTGGCACCATTGTCGTTATCAAAGATAGTGACGAGCTACAGGTTGTTGCCACGAATTCATTGGGTGAGGGGGTGGATGCCACGCCCGCACCGGTTGACAACGAGTTGTTGGTTCGGGGGGAAAAGCATCTGTTTTGCATCGCAGCAGAATGAACGCAGGTGTTCAAGTAACTCGTAAACGCTTGGAAAGTCATGGCGTTTCTGCCTGGTTCTTTAGTTTTCGCCTGAGGATTTGAGTTTAGCGATTGGTAGCGAGCGATCGGTACAGGCCAGGTGCGGAGAGTTGATCAGAATCGCCGGTGCAAAAAAAACGCCGCCGTCTTTGTGGACGGCGGCGTTCATTCTTCAATCTTGTCGTTTGGTCTCGAACGATTTTATTCGTCTGAGCTTTTGCTTTCTTTTTCGGCCGTGTATTTCTGGAGAGCAGCGGCGATTTGGGGAGTTGCACCGCCATCCACATCGATCGCCTTTTGTTGCCACTCGATGGCTTGATCCAATTCGCCCATCTCGTAGTAGACTCGCGCCAGCGTATCGATGATCGAAGCGTTGGCGGATTCTGTCAATTCGTTTGCTCGTGTGGCGGCACGAAGGGCCAGTTCCATATTGCCAGCGCTGGTTGCAACATCCCAGGCGATCGCATTAAGGGTCTGTGAATTTTCCCATTCCGATTCGACAATTTTAGCTCGCAGTTGAGCTGCTTCCTCTGTTTTTCCCGCCTGTTCCAAGATCGAGAGTTTGGTCATGGAGAGATTGGGATTGGGGCCTAGATCTGCCTCGATTTCTTCCAGTGCCTGCAGAGCCTTGTCCCACTCTTGAGCGTTGATCCAACCGCCAAGTTTGCCGGCGATCTCTTGCATCTTCTTTTCGGCTTGAAGTTTTTTGACCGCTGTTTCGCGATCCCAGGTGCCATCGACCACTTGCTGGAGCGGTTCGTCGATCCCTGCAGGATGTCCGATCCATTCGACGAATCCATCACGGCCGACGATGAATGCGCACGGAATGCCGTTTTGTCCGGCTGCCTCCATGTAGTTCGTCGATGTTTGTGAGGCGTCATCGAGTGCGAGTCGATACTGAATCACGTCGTCCCAGGATTTGCCGTTCATGGCGGTTTCCCCAAGGAATCCGGTTACCGTCGATTCGTCTTCTTGAGTCACTCCCACGAATGCGACATCGTCTCCGTGATGTTGTTGCAATTCACTGATGTGAGGCATGCCTGCACGACATGGACCGCACCAGGTTGCCCAAAATTCGATGACGTGGACTCGATCGCTTTGTTCCATGTCGACCGGTTCGCCTTTGACGAATTTGGCCAGGTGGATCTCGGGGGCGGCATCGCCAATCGACAGCGAGTTGGTCGTGGGAATCTCGACTGGCATGATGTCCAGCATTGGTGCGGCGGGCGATGTTGAATCGGCTACCTCACGGGTTCCGTTTGGCTGTGTATCAGAGGCTTGGTCTGTTTCGGCGGTGCATCCAACTAGGCCAAGTGGGAGTGCCAAAGCTAGCAGATACTTGCACGAAAGCACTAATCTCTTGCTGGCTTGTTTTGAGTTGCCTGCGTTCATCTGTATTCACCTTGTATTGCGTTGTCTGGTCAGAAATTTTCGGATTCCGTGAGTTGCGGGAGTGCCCAGAGCGGCGGTCCCTCACGCTATTGTTCCCCGTATCTGCATAAAGATAGGGAATTCCTCAGTTTGAGTCCAATTGGTGGATTCCTGTTCTCATGGCGAGAGGGAGTCCAGATAATGTTATTTCTGCTGCTTGAGCTTCGAAATATCCAAAATGAGAAGGACCAATCAATGGGCGATGTAAGTGATCGGCCACCACATCGAATTGTTCTGACCGGTGGGCCTGGTGGTGGAAAGACGACGGCTGCCGATCTGATGCGGCGGGAAGTGGGTGACCGCATCGTGATTGTTCCGGAGGCCGCCACGATGCTGTTTTCTGGTGGCTTTCCACGGCATCAAGACGTTCATGCAAAACGGTCGGCCCAAAAAGCGATCTATCATGTTCAGCGAAATCTCGAGGACATTCACTCCGCCTTGTATCCCGAACGCATGTTGCTGTGCGATCGCGGCACATTGGATAGCGCTGTCTACTGGCCTGAGGAGGGAGATGGTGATTTCTTTTCGTCGTTAGAGACAACGGTTGAGGAGGAAATCTCTCGATACGATGCGGTGATTTTTTTCGAAACTGCGGCGGTTGGGAATTTGTCCATTGAGGGCGGGAACCCGGTGCGAACCGAGTCGATCGACGAGGCAATCGCGATCGACCGACGGTTGCAAGATATCTGGTCTCGTCACCCCAATTTTATATTCATTCCTCACGAGAAATCTTTTTTTGCAAAGTTGCAGTTCGGCTTAGAAAAACTCACCACGATGCTGAGGGGAGAAACGAGCCCTTAGAGGGATGTCGCGTTTGTCGAATATTCGCTCTTGCCAGGAGAGCGATTCGTGTTGGGATGCCAACGAGTTCGTGCGGAGAAGCTTTCGTGGCAAGTGAGAAGGGCGTCGTGATCGCAAGGTGCGATTCATTCACGTTCGAGATCTTCGTTCAACCACTCCGGGATTAGGTGGTCGGACAAAGTTGGTTACCCAGCCGACGATTACCCACCGTTGGCTGTCACATTCTGGTCACTGTTACCGGTTCTCACTGTCACCGGCTCTCACTGTCACCGCCTCTCACTCTGACCATTGGATACTGACCAGCGGGTAACAGCCATTCGGTAACGGCCATTCGGTAACGGCCATCGGGTAACGAAAGGTGTCCGTTTGTGATTTGATGAAACAGCTTTGGAGTGCGTGTGGAGGCGTGCTGTTGTCGAGAATTATTGGGGTGGCTTGGTGAGAAATCGATGCATCAGTGCTGCAACGACAGTAATGAGTGCGGTCGTCAAGACTGCTGGTCCCCAGTAAAAGGTCCAGAACATTCGGGCGATCGCATCCGAGGCGTTGCTGTTGGTCGCACTTGGTCCCAAACCGTCGCGGAGGATCCAGGCAAAAGGGCCAACGAAGACGACTGCAAAGAAAAAGAGTGCGCCTGCCGAAATCGTGATGATTCCGAGCAATTGTCGGAGCAGAGATTCCTTCGCAGGAGTTGTTGGCGGTTCTGTGGCCGGCACTTGAGGATTCTCGTCGGCTGGCTCAAGTGGATTCTCCGGATCATTGGCCATGATTTAGTCCCGTCCTATCGTCAGGTGAGATTGCAGCAGGGTGTTCAATTGCGACGAAAACAGTCCCCATCGGACCAGCGTTCGAACCGGCCTTGCTTCGAATCCCGGAGTTGTTCATGGGGTCTGCGGTCAATGCGACCTCGCGACCGCGTTTCCCACTGCCAAATCATAACTTCTCGTGTTGTTGCGGTTGGAAAAACGGTGCATTGAATTGGAACAATTTGTGGGGAAATGCGTTGTCGCGAATTGCCCGGATGCCCTATTTTGATTTTCACCCAGTCATTCATTTCGACGCTTTCTGCTCAGTGGCCGTGGGAACAGTCATTCGGTCCAACGGTTGGCGAAAAACCCGTTTGCATCAAACGCCGCGCGGACCGCTGAAAATTGGTCAAGATTCGGGTCCAGTGTCCGAAGTTGAGCGGCGGGTAGAGGGCATCGCTTTCCCCTGTGTGGTCGGGCTCCAAAGAGCCGTGAAATGCTGTTCGCAAGAAACTCTGATAATGTTTCGAAGGCGGCCAAGTCTGTCTCATTGTGATAATTCGTGGGCGTGATCGAGTACCAATCTTCTTCGTCCACTCCATCCGGGGTTTCCCTGTCGTAACCTAAAGCGTTCTCCGTCCGCCCACACGCCATGCAGATCAGTGTTTCATCAGGCGATATCCGTCGGACGCAAATGGGATAGTGGTGGCAGTAAGTGCCTTGTCGTTCTGACAGGCTGTCTTCGCTGTCACTCTCGATAAGTTGCATCCGATAAGTTGACGGCAACGCTTCACTACCTTGTCCTGCAGTCTCAAGCGTGTGCTGCAGGAATTCGAGTGCTGCAGGAATTCGAGTGCTGCAGGCAAATGACGATGCTGCACAAACAGTTCAATTTCGACATGACGAAATCGCGCGTGTTCCATCACGAACTGTTGAGAAGAATCACCGATAACTCGCCAATTGCAGAATATAAAAAGAGGGCCGATCTGCTTCAAAAGGAAGCGAATGAATCGGTGAAAGTGGATCAATCTGCTGGCCAATAATTCCAGGAAGTGCATCGCGATATCGAAGACAAGGAAGCGATACCATTGGTAGACCGGAAACAAGTGCGAACGTCGTGCTGTTGTTTCTTTGTGCTGCTGGGCAGCGTACGTCCAACGCCAAGGGACAAAATAGAGTTACTGTAATGGGAATTCTGTTTCCGCCGCGAGCACTGTCGTAAGACAGTCATGTGTTTGAAAGTGTTCTTCGACTCGGTAAGTTGGTCGTTCTGGCATGAAGTGACATCCTACTCCTACTCGTACTCCTACTCGTACTCCTACTCGTACTCCTACTCGTACTCCTGCTCGTACTCCTACTCAGGGCGCGGCCCGGTACTCGTACTCCTGCTCGAAACGGGGCACCCGTGACCGAACCGGTATTCGATCACGATCGACTCGACGTTGATCGACTGGCAATCGAATCTGTTGCTTTGTCGTTCAAGCTTGCCAAGGAGCTGAACGGTTGCCACCGCGATGCGCGCGATCAATGGCTTCGCGCCGCCCAATCGATTCCACTGAATATCGCCGAAGGCAACGGAAAACGAAGCCTGGGAGATCGAAGTCGATTTCTAGACATCGCTCGTGGCTCGACGCTGGAATGTGTCGCGATTCAAGACATCCTTGTTGCGACGAACGGACTTGATGATAAATCCCACGCGGACTTGAAACGCTTGCTCTATCGGATTGTCTCGATGTTGACTCGATTGATTGCCCGATCGGATACCGTGGCGGAACCGCCCGGTGAGTACAATGCTGGAGTTGAGTACGAGCACCGCGATGCTGAGTACAAGTACGATGAAGACGGGAAGCCAGAACCAGGTGATGCAACGGAGGATGGGAGTCGCGGTTGTTGGTCTGCTTGCACGTCGTCCACCCGTCCCCGCTGATCACTACCGATGCTCGATGGTGACCGCGAGGGTAATACCGAGACAGCCCAATGAGCAGCGGGCAACAAGTAACGCATCGCCGCTCGTTATTTCCTCGATCACGGCCTCGCCAATTGAGTCGTCACATTTGGCAATGCGAACTCCCGACACATAGTGCGAAAGGGAATGTCGGCCTGACCCATGAGTGCCAGTTGAAATTGCACCCGCGATCGTTTGTTCGGTGATGAACAGGATCTCAGTCGCACACTGTTTTCCAGCCAAGCGTTGGTTGAGTGAAATACGGCTCATTACCAAGGTGGTCGTGTGGACAAGGCTGAAGTCGTCACCCTCAACTTTCAACTTCCACTTCTGCTTGCCTAACGGTAAAGTCGTCGATCGGGTCGCGAGTGGAAATTCATTTGCAGGTCCGATGTTTGGTGCAACGATTCCGCTGGTGCTACCGGCCAATTCCGAGTTGCATCCGGCGTTGCATCCGGAGTTGCATCCCTGGGAGTTGCATCCCTGGGAGTTTCGGCCGTTTCTCATTGACATCGCGACTGGCGGGAAACGAAGGTTACGATTGCCAGACCGGTCATGGCTTGATCGATACCTGCGCTGGATTGTCCGAGGCGATTAAGCAAAAGAAGGGAGGCTCGACTGATGCCTCAAGTTTCGTCGTTGCGGTGTGACGCTCTTTCCGCAATGGTTTCTCGAAACTAGCCCGGTACAACTATGTGAGACGCAGCTAGCAATCCGCCAAGCCAGCAGGGCGATCGACTGCCATCCGCTTGGAAGACGGTTCTTGACGCGAACTCGCGGTGCATTTTTGTGCAGTGTATTGCCGGCTAACCCATCTCTCTGTTTCGTCAATCATCGCGTGCCGGACTGCGGCTGATCCGCACTTTTGGGTTTGCCCGTCTGTGATCTCGGCGCACCTTTATTTCGACCAGCATTATCAAGCTAGGCCTCTTGTTCGTTGACTGGTGGAGTGATCGATTGGTCCGTTGGCGTTTCTTTTTCCACGGGCAAGCGATAGCAGGCGGCTTCTTGGGCATTACGAAGGTACAGTCGATCACCGACAACGACCGGATGATTCCACGTTTTTCCTGTTAGGACTTTTCGCTTTGCGAGCTCGGTGTGCTCGCTGGGGTCTGCTTTCAATAGCACCAGTTCCCCTTTTTCGCTGATGACTAACAGTGCAGCAGAATCTTCCAGCAATAACACTTGGCCTTTACCATAGCGTCCAGCTTTCCACATGCGTTCGCCGGTCGCGAGGTCAATGCAGGTAAAGATTGAACTGTCAAACCCGTAGGCATGACCTTGAAAGATGACGAGATCGTTGAAGTCAGGTTTTAGATTGCGAGATGTCCAGACTTCTTCCGCACTCCAGTTGTCTTCATCGTTTGTGACACGAATGAGTCTTGTTCCCGATCCCAGGCCTGTCGGAATGAGAACTGAATCACCACTCACGACATGCGGTTGCAGTGATCGATAGCCTTGGTGTTTCCAGTCATAGCGAAGTCGCTCCGAACCTGTTTCTGGATCGAGTAGGCTGAGCTCTTGATTGGTGAGCATCATCACGTGGTCGGCACCAGCAACCTTTCCCATTTGGGGAGAGCTGTAAGAGTGCTCGCCGGCAGCAACCGACCAGACCAGTTCGCCCGATTGTGTGTCAAACGCGATCGTACCTTTGTCACCTTTGCCTCCTGCAAAAACGGTCACGATTGACTCGGTGACCAGTGGCGACGAGCTGAATCCCCACATTGGTGGCTGGCGATCAGCGATTTGTCGCAAATCTTGCTGCCAGATCATCTCTCCCGTTTTGGGGTCAAGTCGCATGACCAAGCCGTTCGCGCCACTGGCATAAAGTCCGCCGTCAGCGAGTGTCGGAGTGCCGCGTGGACCGGGGCCACCCAAGGGGTCGTCGAACCGTGATTCGACCTCGTGGGCCCAGACTTCTCGCCCTGAATTAGCGTCGTAGCAGACGACGGCTTCCATTTCTCCACGCTGCTCCTGGGTGAACAAGAGATTTCCAGCGACCGCGAAGGATGACCAAGCTGGACCGACCGGAATCCTCCAAAGCTCCTCTGGTTCGTTCTGCTGCCAATCGAGTTTGAATCGGATGCCTGACTGTCGTCCCCCGCGATCGGCGCCGCGGTAGGCGGGCCAGTCAGGGTTTGCTAACGCCTGGTCGATGTCAGCCGAAACCACGTCATCTAGCATCACACGCGTCTCTTCCCGTTTGGCAACCAGCATCTCTTGCTCAGGTGACGGTACCCAACGCCACTGCAGCCCGATTGCAAAATCGCCCCAGACGCCATCGCTCCGCAGTAACGCTGAAAATCCGAATCCAATCATCGAGATTAGCACCGCAATGACGGTCCGCCGGGGTGTCAGCATCCGTGAGCAGAGCGTGGCGGCCAACGCAAACGCTGCAATGCCAATTGGAATGGTAAACATCATGACTGCGGGACCATTCATTGATGGATCGGCAACCGCGACCGTGCCACCCAACGCCACCGAGATGCCGGCCAATCCAAGCAATCGCTCCTGCCAACTTGCCCGACTGGCGATCAGCCACCAAAGCACGACGATTAGACCGCACAGCAAGGGGCCAAATGCAGCGACCATCCAGATCATTGCTGGACCATCCTCAATGATCTGAGGGACGAAAGGCATGATGGCCATGCCGAGCAACAGCAACACGGCGGGCCACACGCGAAGTGGCCAGTATGATTTGGATCCACTCGTCGATGACGATCCAGCCGCTTGGTCATTGGCGGTGTTTTGGGCGGGTGCGGTGCGGTCAGTGCTCATAGCGGGTTCACTAACAAATTATAAGTGCATTTGAAGTCGGCAAGTATTTGTATTGTTCACTGACTTTGCGAATTCGGGAAGGTACCGAATGCACTGGTTTGCATTTCGCAAGTTTGGCGGTGCATCTTCGCAAGCGTTTGCGAGGGTGACCCTAGCAAAGCCGCTCAAATTGAGCATGGTTTGAACTGCCTGTTGTGGACACTGTCGGCGATTGAAACTGTGCGTTAGTGAGCTGGGTGGACTTTCGCATGCCGTTCGATCGCTGTTTTCCTCAGCGGAATTCGTCAGCGTTCGAGTTCCGGTGTTCACTTGGTTTTGATTCGATCGGCTTGGTCCCGAAGGTTAAAATAAAAGCCGATTCATTCCCCCGCGAGAAAACAGCACATTCATGACGATGACCAAAACTGCCGCGATGGCGTTGTTGAAAGAAAACCAAAATGAACGTGGAATCGCACACTGGAAAAAGAAGCCACGCAAGCTGAAAAGCTTCGGGATTGGCCTCACGCAATTGCGTAAATTGGCTAAGCAAATCGGGCGTGATCACAAGTTGGCTCTGCAATTGTGGAAATCCGATGTCTACGATGCAAAAGTTTTGGGCTTGCTAATCGATGAACCAAAGCAAGTTACGTGTGAACAAGCAGAGCAGCAGGTCGAGCAACTTGGTGAGGGAATGTTGGTTCACGTTTTTGCCTCGTGTGATGCCACGCTGGCCAAGACACCGTTTGCATTCGAGTTGGCAAACGAGTGGATGAATCACCAGGACCCGATTCGCCGCCAATGCGGATTTGCTTTGTTGTATGAACTGTCGAAGAAAAAGAAATTGGTCGGCATGGATGACGAGTACCTCCTCGAAAGGATCCAGTTCATTCAGGATCACATCCAAGAGGAGGAGATGTGGGTGCGGGAATCGATGAACTCAGCCTTGTTTGCAATCGGCAAACGCAACTTGAAATTGAACCGGGCAGCCATTCGGGCGGCAAAGGTGATTGGGCCGGTAGAGATCGATTATGGCGATGACAATTCCTGTGAGCCACTCGATGTGTTGAAGCATTTAAAAAGCAAGGCGTTGCAGGAGCGGCTAAAAGACAAGTGATTGCGGTTCGTTGCCGATCGCTGCACCCCGTTTCCCGATCGGCATTCGCGGCGTCTCTTCCTCGATTTGCGGTGCCGAGGGGGCATTGCGTTCGTGATCAACGGCAAACAATGCGGTCGTTCCCAACACGCTGGGCTTCGGGGCTCGGGGATTCGGGGCGACGGGGCTCGGGGCGACGGGGCTCGGGGCGATCTGACCGCCATGCGACCATCGGCTCAATGATCGACATCGCGTTTTCGCCTTCTGTTTCAAAAGCAGGGAAAAGTCGTCAAATTCATCGCTGCCGGTTTTGGTTGGGGTTTGCTCGTTCCTTGTCGTTCAGAGATAATGTGTTAACCGTGGGCTGTGTGGCCCGGCAAGCTCCTTTGAATTGCGTTCCTCTCCTTTGCTGGTCCGTTTGATGATCTTTCGAGCCCTTGTTGGTTTGTTGATGGTTGCTTCAGTGGCCATCGCCGCGTCCCGCTCCGCATGGGCCCAGCCCACGCCGTTCGCGATTAATGTCGCGCCCTTTCTCGAAGCGCATTGCATCGAGTGCCACTCAAATGACGAGGCCGAAGGTGGGGTTAGGCTGGACCGTTACGAAAGTTCGGCGAATGTTCAAGAAGATTATGAGCTGTGGGAGAAGATCGTTCGCTTGGTGAAAGATCATCAGATGCCACCGGCGGATCAACCGCAGCCGACTGCTGATGAAGTGATGGCCGTTGCCGCAGCAGTTGAACGGGAATTGGCAAGCTTTGATTGCACCGCCGAGCGGCATCCTGGACGGGTTACGATTCGACGCTTGAACAAGGCGGAATACAACAACACGATCCGCGACTTAACGGGGCTCGATTTGAAGCTGGCTGATGACTTTCCCTCGGACGATGTTGGCAACGGGTTTGATAACATGGCGGATGTTTTGACCGTGCCGCCGATCTTGCTGGAAAAGTACCTGGCCGCAGCAGAAGCGGTGTCGGCGAGTGTCTTTGCTGACGAGCAAGCTGCCAAACGGTTGATGCCGCTTGAACCAGAGTCCCCGGCACAGATCATTGAGGTGGCGCGGGCGAATGTTCGGCAATTGGCGACGCGTGCCTTTCGGCGACCGATCACCGACGCCGAAGAAGATCGCTTATTTGAATTGATGCGTCTCGCTTTTATGCGGGGGAGTTCTCAAGAAGAGATTTCGACGTTTGTCACGTCCGCGATCTTGTCGAATCCGAATTTTCTGTATCGCGTTGAACGAGACCCGGGGCCCGATGATGCCGACGGAGTTCGAACACTGAGCGGGTATGAACTCGCTACACGGATGTCCTACTTTTTATGGAGCAGCATGCCCGACCAGCGGTTGTTCGACTTGGCTGAGTCGGGAGAATTGCTGAATGATGATGTTTTGGCGTCAGAAGTGAAGCGGATGTTGGCTGATCCAAAATCCAAAGCACTGGTCGATAATTTTGCTGGGCAATGGTTGCAGTTGCGGGATGTGGCGAGCCTGATGCCCGATCCTGATTTGTTTCCTGATTTTGATGGTGAGCTGCGGGATGCGATGCGACGCGAGACGGAGTTGTTCTTTGAATCGATGATTCGCGAAGATCGCAGCGTGCTTGATTTCTTGTCAGCAGACTTTTCTTATGCCAATGAGCGATTGGCGCGGCATTACGGTATCGAGGGAGTCGCGGGGACTGAATTTCAGCGGGTCTCTTTGCCGCCGGGACGGCGTGGAGTACTCACCCACGCCAGTATCTTGATGTTGACGTCGAATCCGACACGAACTTCACCTGTTAAACGTGGGAAGTGGATCTTGGATAACATGCTCGCCGAACCTCCACCACCTCCACCAGCGAATGTTCCGGAATTAGACGAGGGAGCGGAAACACTTGGGTCTCTCCGGGAGCAGATGGAGCAGCATCGATCCAATGAGGCATGTGCCGTTTGCCATCGCACGATGGATGCTTTGGGCTTTGGCTTGGAGAGCTTTGATGCGATTGGTGCTTACCGCGAACAGGATGGTCGGTATCCAGTTGATTCGTCGGGAGAGCTTCCTGGTGGAAAGCGATTTAATGGTCCCGCTGAATTGATGGAAATTTTAACACAGGAAAAACGTCAGCAGTTTTGTCGCTGTTTGGCCGAAAAAATGACCATCTACGCGCTTGGTCGTGGGCTTGGTTCGTACGATCGATGTACGATCAAGGTAGCGGTGGAGTCGCTGGAAAAGAACGACTATCGATTGAGTGCGTTGGTGACGGCTATCGTGACTAGCGATCCATTTCGAATGCGAGAAGCGAAAGAGAAAAAATGAGTATTCGCACCAGTCCCGTTAGCCGGCGAACCGTTTTGCGCGGTTTGGGAGTATCGCTGGCGTTGCCATGGATGGAATCATTGGCGCCCCCTGTTCAGGCCGCGGGGGCTACCAAAGCTCCACGACGGATGGCATTCATCTTTGTCCCCAACGGTGTGCATCTGCCTGATTGGACTCCGCAGCGATTGGGCTATGGATTCGATTTGCCCCGCACCCTGGCTCCGCTGCGGCGCGTTCAAGATGACGTGACCGTGATCAGTGGTTTGACGCATGACAAGGGACGGGCCAATGGCGATGGCGCCGGTGATCATGCTCGTAGTGCCTCGGTTTTTCTGACCGGTTCGCAGCCTCGCAAGACAAATGGGTCGGATATTCGCTCGGGGGTTTCCGTCGATCAAGTGGCTGCCCAGGCTGCGGGCAATCTGACTCGTTTCCCTTCGCTGGAGTTAGGTTGCGAACCAGGGCGGAGCGCCGGGAATTGTGACAGTGGATACAGCTGCGCATATTCATCCAACATAGCCTGGTCTTCGGAAGCGACGCCGGTTGGCAAGGAAACGAATCCGCGTTTTGTCTTTTCACGTTTGTTTGGTGACGGCACCCCGCGGCAGCAAGATAAAAATGCTCAGCGTCGGGAAGCATTGCGGAAAAGCATGCTCGATTACATCTCAGAGGACGCGAAGCGGCTGCAGTTCAAGTTGGCACAGTCCGACCGCGCCAAGCTGGATGAATACTTGAACGGAGTTCGTGAAGTTGAGCGTCGAATCGAACTCGCTGATGACGAACCGGAATTGTCAGTCGATGTTGACTATCCAATTCCCCGTGGCACTCCAAGTGATTATGGCGAGCATATTCGCTTGATGTGTGACATGATGGTGCTGGCTTTTCAAACTGATCGGACTCGTATCGCGACGTTTATGTTTGCTGATGCAGGTAGCAACCGCAGTTATCGCCACATTGATGTCTCGGAGGGACACCACGATTTATCCCATCACCGTGGTGATGCTGCCAAACATGTGAAGCTGCAAAAGATCAATCAGTTTCATGTTTCGCAGGTTGCCTACTTGCTCGAGCGATTGAAGGCGACCCCCGATGTCATGGGCGGATCGTTGCTGGACCAATCTATGATTTGCTATGGCAGTGCGATCAGTGATGGGAATCGTCACAACAACGAAAACCTGCCGCTGTTGCTGGCCGGTGGCGGTGGGGGGACGTTGGATTCGGGGCGCCACATTCGCGTCGCACCAGAAACTCCTGTCTGCAACCTGTTTATGTCGATGCTCGATCGGTTCGGAACGCCGGTCGATTTTGTTGGCGACAGCACGGGTCGCCTCAGTGGCTTGCAGGTCTAACGAGGGGAAATCGCGTGAACAGGTGGATTCGATGTGGACGTGGCATGTTGTGCATAGGCATGCTGTTTACGGGCTTGCCGCATTCAGGCTTGCTGCATTCAGGCTTGCCGCATTCAGGCTTGCCGCATTCAGGTTTGCTGGGGCATGGGCAAGCCGCCGCGCAGGAACCGGCAAGAGATCGTCCGTCTGACCTGGACAATCTTTCCAGCGACCTCGAGGCTGATCGTTTGGCAGCTGTGGAGTTCGGTGAGCAACTTGGCAGCGTTGAGTTGAAGACGCGGCGGGATGCCGCGTATGGATTGGCGAAACTTGGGTCTGCCGCGATCCCCGCGATTGACTCTTTGGTCAAAGCTCTCGGCGATCGAGATGAACAGGTTTGGATGCAATCAGCGATGGCCATCGCACGAATCGGTCCACCTGCTGATCCAGCGGTTGATTCGCTGATTGAGAATTTGGAACAATCAAACGATCAGCGTCGTTATCGCGCTGCGTGGGCGCTATCGCGAATCGGAGCTGCAAGTATCGATTCGTTGGCTCAAGCACTGCAGAATCCTTCGGTTCGGATACAGGTTGGTGCCATTGATGCAATGGGTTGGATGGCTGCGGAACACCAGCAAGTGGTCCCCGCTCTGCTGAAATCAATTGATTCAGGAAACGAGCAGGTTCGGTTGGCTGCCGCCGAATCGCTAGCGCGGTCTCGTTCAGTCGATGCGTTAGGGGTGGCATTGAATTCAACGGATCCGCGAATTCAGGTTGTCGTGGCAAAATCACTGGCGGAGAATGAAACAATCCCCGAGTCGGTTCAGGATCGATTATCGGAGTTAAGTCAACAGGGAACGCCTGTCGTGAGGGCGGCCGCGATTGTTGCATTGTTGTCGTCGGATCGGCCGCAAACGGATTTAAGCGAATCGATTGTGCAAATTGCCTTGAGCGATGATGCCGAGGCGCGGACCGGTGCGATGATTGCACTTCGGAAGCTCGGTGATCCCACGGCGGCGTTAGAGCAGTTGGTGGCGGCGGTTCGTAGCGATCAATCCGCGGATCGGTCTGCTGCTGCGTTCGCGATCGGTCTGTTGGGAACAAAGTCCGCCGCTTGTGTACCCGCGTTGGTGGATGCACTTAAATCAGATGAAGTGGATGTCGATGAAGTGATCAGGGCAATCAGTCGGATTGGTTCGACCGCCGTGACCCCAGTGTTGCAAGCGTTCAGTGACCCTCAGCAATCACGCGATCGATTGGCGCGTACATTGGCAATGATCGGTCCGGCTGCCACGCCGGGATTGATTGGGGCGCTGCAAAACGAATCGTTGCAGGTGCAGCTGAACGCTGCATCCGCATTGGCGGCAATGGATCCGACGCCTGAGTCGTCAATTGACTCGCTGGTTTTGGGACTGAAAAGCGAATCGGCAGAATTACGTGCTGCCGTGGGAGTCGCCCTGGCGGGATGCCGGCAGCTTCCCCAGGAAGTTCTCGCCCAATTGCGTGACTTGCGGAACGACGACGATGCCGTGGTTCGCTCTGCGGGAATCCTCGCGATCACGCGACAGAATGAGGATCAAGCCGTTGTTTTGGAAATGTTGATCGGTGCGCTCGACGATCCGAGTTCGAATGTTCGAAGCGACTCAATTGTCTTGCTGGGAGAATTGAGATCAGACAAGTCGAAGGTCATTCAGCCGGTCACAGCGGCATTGCAAGATGATGTTTCGGTCGTTCGCCGCGCCGCCGCCCAAGTCCTTGCTGGATTTGGCAGGGACGCTGCGGATCGTGTGGATGCTGTGGCCAAGTTGTTGAATGACAAAGATTACCAGACGCGGGCGATGTCAGCGTGGGCCATTGGTGAAATTGGTTCGGCGCCCGCCAATGTGACAGACCGATTGCTGGAACTGCTCGCTGACCCGAATGAAAAAGTCGTGCTGGCTTCGTTGACCTCGTTGCATCAAATAGGTGCAGAGGCAAGCGACGGAGCGACGAAACTTGGATCGTTATTGAATCATGCAGACGTCACGATCCGTTGTGCTGCGGTGACTTGTTTGGCAACGATCGAACCTGATACAAAAAAATCGGTCCCGCTGTTGATTCAATCACTGGCGGATAAGGACTGGACGGTCCGTCGCGATGCGGCTGCCGGCCTGGGGAAGATCGGCAGTCCGGCAGCGACGCCCGCTGTGCCTGTCCTGTTGCGATTGTCGCAAAACGACGAGGATCAGGATGCCGCCAGGGGAGCACTGCGGAGTATTGATGATGCAGGGCCGGGAGCGGTACCGCAGTTGATCGAGGCATTGAAAAGTGAGGATCGCGGACGTCGGTTTTACTCAGCCTATCTCTTGGGAAAGGTCGGTGCCGATGCTCGCGATGCGTTGCCGACGCTGCAGGAGATTCGCGATGCATCCGATAGCGACCGATTTCAAGGGATGGTGGATCGAACGATCAAGTCGATCGAAGCGGCGAGCGAATGAGCCGGTGATTGTTGGTCATTCGAGCGAGATTTCTCTCGTTGCGGCAATCGCCTAGGCGGGAGATCGCGTAGCAAAGCTCAGCGAGTCAGCTTCCCCAGCGGTGCGGGCGGGCGTGAGAGGGTGCCGCGGTGCTCTGCTCCACCAAGAGCCTTGCTGCTGTGGTCTACTCTGTGCTGTGCGAATCGTTCATGCGGCGCGACGGTAGACAATCCCTTTGCGGTTTCGAGTGGCCACTTCGACGGCGCCTGTCTTTCGCAGCACGTAGGCGATTTGCTGTGTTTTCCAGCGTGGAAGGTCAGTCCACTTGGCGAGGTCCGCCGTGTTGAATGGGTCACTGTCTGGGGGCAGGCCGATTAGTTTCAAGAGGTCTTCGGGGACTCGGATTTCAATCGTGGATTCGATCGATTCCAGACGCGTATCTTCGACACGATAGTCTTTATGCCAGGATCGACGGCGACGGCCTCGCTTGGGGCTGCGAACCTGTTCGACATGCACCAAAGGGATCTCAATGGTGAGATTGCCGTGTGGAAATACGCGGGTGAAATAGATTAGTTCTTCGAAGACGTCTAGCACGTTGCCTCGCTTCGGACTCATGCGTCGCGAGGTGACTTTGCCACCAGCACGTTTGACCTTTGCAATCCGTGTTCGCATCACAACAGGTTTGACCACTCGCAGTCGATGCCGCTTGAGTAGTGTTTGGCACTTATCTCGAATTGCAGAAAGTGACGCGCATTGAATCTCAATCAGCTCGTCATCACGCACCGCATCAATCCGATACGCTCCCAAGGTGACTTCCGTTTGAGAGTCGTCTGGGGCGTAAGAATGTTTGAGTTGCTGGTGCAGCGTGGTTTCCATCCCACTAGCTCGATGCGAGTAATTGTTTGAAGAACGCTATTCGGGTTCGATCCCAAAGTCGCGGATCGTCGTGAGAGTGATTAGTTCGAGTCCCTGTTCACGAAAAGCTTCTTCTCCGCCAGCCAAGCGATCAATGATGGCGATGACGCGATCGACGACTAAGCCGAATTTTCTTGCCGCTTCGACAGCTTTGATCGCACTGCCACCACTGGTGATCACATCTTCGACAATGACGACATGCTGTCCCGGTTGGACCGGACCCTCAACCTGTTTGCCGGTCCCGTGGTCTTTGGGCTCTTTGCGGACCATGAATCCTTTGAGCGGTAAATTCTGCTGGCCTGCGATGGTGACAATCGAGGCGGTGATTGGATCGGCGCCGATCGCCATGCCTCCGACCGCGTCGGGCAGGGTTCCCGATGACTGCATGACCTCGAGCATTCCCGCAGCGATCAGGTTGGCCCCTTGGGGATGCAGCGTCAGGTTGCGGCAATCGAGGTAGTAAGAAGCTTTTTTTCCACTCGCAAGAGTGAATTCGCCGACTTGCAGCGATTCGGTTCGCAACAATTCAATCAGTGCATCGCGGTCGTATGACATGATGGGATCTCGTCGAAGAAAGGTCGTGGGGATCCGAGGAGCGGATTGCAGGCGAAGCGAGGACATCTTCCAGTCAGCAGTGTTCCAGCACACAAGGTGCTTCCTTCAGCAAGTGCTCCAGCCCAGCAGTCCGATCTGCGTGAGAGTTTGGAAGTTGCTGATGGCCGTAGCTACTGATGGTTGAAAAACTGGTCACCACGGCCCCGGTGTGGGGCCATTGGCAATCTCTGATTGCCAGCTCCGCGCGAAATCGTTCTCTCGCTCGATAGCCCAACAGTTTTACCGACGAATCGTGACAGATGAACCCTGGGTCAAAATCCCATACAGGTCTTCGGCGAAATCACCCGCCAAGCTGATGCATCCTTTGTCGGTTGGGCTGGTAGTGCTGGGACTGCCGTGGATGCAAATTTGTCCGCCCAGGTCGAGCCACACATTGCCGTAGGGGTTATCACGACTGCCAGGAGGGATCGGTGTCCCGGCAGCGTTATAGTAGGTGTGATCGAGCTGTTTATCTTGCACCGTAAACATTCCTGGGCTTGGCAAAGGATCATTGCCAACGCCGATTGGAAAGCGTCCGGCGTACAAATCACCCAGGAAAAGCGTGAGTTCTTTTTGCGTTAAATTGACTTCGGCACGAAACGGCCCCCGCACAACTTTCAACTCAGTACCGGGCAAGATTGCGACTGGATCTGAAATTTGGTTGATATTGGCGAGCAGTTGCCAAGGCACCTCGTACTTGGCGGCGACGGACGCCAGCGTCTCGCTTTGGCCGATACGATAAGGCTGTTCCAGCAAGTGTCGCTTGGAATAAATCACTTCTCGTGCCAATGGATCCAATCGCGCCAACAGAGAACTGCGTTCTTCACCGCTGATGGTGGGCGAGTTGTAAAACAGGCTGAGCGTTGCCAGAGCCTGCTCAAGTTGGTCATCGCGGTACTGGGCGTCCGCAGCGATGATCGCGTTCGACAATCCGGAACCCATTTGGATTCCCTGGCCAGACGGAATTGCCTGTGCTGCGGGCTGAGATCCAAGCGGACGATTCGGGTTTGAATCGCTTGTTCCACTGGCCAGCGCTAGCTGAGGAGCGTTGCCTGGGGGAAGGCGAGAGTCCAAGCTGACCTGATTGGGATCAGGCAGATCGAATGTACTAGCGGTCACGGGGTAATTGGGGGGCAGTTGTCCTGCTGATCCGCTTCGGCCCGGGATCTCAGTCGCACCGGGTGCGGCAGCAAAATCGCTTGGCTGGGAAATTGGTTGAGAAATCGTTTGGGAATTTGACGGTGCGAAGCTACCCAGTTCGACTCCCAGGTTGGGCCCGAATTCGGCGGTGGGATTCGATTGCCCACTCGCACCATTGTCGGAGAACGAGGCGGTGACGGGGGTGGCTGCCAGCCCGATCGAGCCATTCTCTGATCCCAATGAGCTGATCGCTGTCCCTGCATTGGAGGAAAGCGTGCCACCAGGCGGTAAACCAGTCGCGGTATTCAAATTGCTCCCAGCAACAGTTCCCGGAGAGGTGGCGGGGTCGCCAAGAGTCATTTCTCCGAGCGAAGCTGGCAAACCGACATCGATTGCCAATGATTCTTCTTCACTTGCGGCCAGCATGTCTTCGACGTCGGCTGGCAGCGGTTCGGTAGGGGTGGTCAGTGAGACGTAAGCACCGTACATCACCGTCATGAGTAGCACGACGATGGCAGCGGTTTTTAGCGTTTGCACGGCTGTCCTCCATGACAACAGATCGCGTCCACTAGGTGAGGGACGCCGTTGGAATTGCTATCAAATAAACCAGGTCAGTGCTGACCTGAAGCGAGCCGAGGGTACTCGAAAGCCAATCAGGGCGACCAGAGCATTTCGAGTTGTTTGTCGGTACAGTCTTTCGAAGCGGAAATTCCAGCCGCAGATTGGTCAAAGCCGCAGATTGGCAACTTGTTGTCTGCGGATCGAAGGCGGCAGTGACCAGGTGACGAAGGCGGCAGTGACCAAGGCGGCCGGGGCCAGGCAGCGAAGGCGGCAGTGACTAGGTTGCGAAGGCGGCCGGGGCCGGGCATCGAAGGCGGCCGGGGCCGGGCATCGACCGTGTTGCGGTTTCGTTTGCTCGCCGTGGCCAAGCATCGTCACAAACGCTACTTGATTCGCACGCGACACACGTAGCTGTCGGCCGTGATGTAGAGCGTTTTTTGCTCGGCGTCGAAACCGCAGTTGCTCGTACGGCCCCCGGTAACAATTCGGCCCAGCAGTTTGCCTTTCGGGGTCATGACGTAGATGCCACCGGGACCACTGCCAAAAATCGTCCCGTCCTTTGCGACTGCCAATCCATCGGGCAGGCCGGGGAATTCTTGCATGTATTTCTTGGCGTTGAAAATGACGGTGCCTTGGCCGAGGGTTTTGTCCTCTTTGATTGGGAAGGACATCCAGATTGGGTTGTCGGGATCACTTTGGGCGACGACGAGCGTTTTTTCATCCGGCAGCAAACCGATTCCATTCGGCCGGGCGAGCTGCTTGGTCAGGAGCGTCAGTTTGCCGCTGGGATCGAGGCGGTAGACGCCACAGAAATCGAGTTCTCGACGCGGGTCGGAAGCCCGTTCGGGCAATCCGTAGGGTGGGTCGGTGAAGAAAATACTGCCGTCGGAATGGAAGACCAGATCGTTCGGACTGTTCAGTCGTCGTCCTTGATAATTGTCAACCAAGGTTCGCTTGCCGCCACCTCGCGTTAACACGCTGACACGTCGATCACCATGTTCACAGGCGGTCAGTCGCCCTTGTGAATCGAGCGCCAGGCCGTTGGTACCAGGCTCCAGGCCGTAATAGCTGACTCCGGTGTAACCACTCGGTCGCATGAACAGTTCGATGCCGCGAGTCTCGGACCAGCGATAGATACTGTTGCGGGGAATGTCCGAGAACAGCAGATGGCCACCGGCATCATCTTTGACCCAGAGCGGACCTTCGGTCCACGTGAATCCACCCGCCAGGACTTCGATTTTCGTGTCTTCAGCGATGAACTTGTCCAAGGCCGGATCTAATCGTTCGATCCGTCCCAAAGTCGATGGCGTCTGCGCCAACAGGGAGGAAGGGGGGGCAGACACAAGGGTCAGACAAAGCAGGACTGGCAGGCAGAGCAAAAAACGCATGGGAAGTTTGTTCGTGAGCGTGGGAGGCGGACAGGAACGACGATGCCAAAATTGTAATTAGTTCTGGCATGGCCCGTGCAAAGTTGCCCGTGCAAAGTTCACAAGTCTCCCGAAGAATCAGGAGCAAGAGAGTCAATCAGGTGCGAGTTTGATCGACTGTCGGTGCGTTTTTTCGAGTGATTGCAGTCCACCGACTTCTGTTGCTTGGCCGCAGTGCGTTGCAAGCAGTGCGTTGCAAGCAGCCCGTTGCAAGGAGGCAGGCCCAGTTCGCCAGATCCCAGTTCGCCAGATCCCAGTTCGCCAGAT
>JAQWPZ010000043.1 GCA_029245125.1 Rubripirellula sp. | reverse complement strand
TCTCTCTGGACGACTCAGATTTTCGTCGCCAAAGTTTGTTTCAACGAATTGTTTGGCGTGCTCGCTTCCGCGAAGTGGAAGAGTGTGTCAACCGGCGCGGTGCAACGGCCTGATTCACGCTCGGCTAGCAATATCGAAATTTGACGCCCTCCTCGCTGCGGAACTTCGCAGAGGGCAGACACAACGATTTAGCCGTGGCTTGTACTTATACGTTGGCTAGCTGCTCGTGTGCCGAAAACGCATCTGCCGATGGTTCATGAGTTACCAGCAACTCACTGCCAATTTCAAAACAATGTTTGCCTAATCGGCGGCTACCGCAAACTTTTACTTCCATCCAAAAAGTTGCTAACAGGACTCGGAACACTTCGCCCGGATAGAGCTGATCACTGTTGAGGAACCCAAAGCCTGTTTTCGAAAAATCCTTGGTGTACGCAAGTTGCGGTACACGTTGGCGTGGAAACACCGGTAGCCAGACATCGGGAATCACGAGGCAAGTCGTGCGAACGCGGGTTCGTGCGGCGGTGCGGCGATCGTTTTCAAACGAAGAGTTCGGTCCAGACTCATCGAAGAACCTGGATAACTCGTCGGGTAGAACAATTTCGGAACTCGTATTCCGAATTAGTTGTCCCAAATTTTGTTGGTAATCCGAATCCAACATGCAAGCAACTCCGGGTCAAATGATTTTCCACTCTCACGCCTCATGATCTCAAACACTTTTTCCTTTGGCATCGGTGATCGATAGGGACGGAAGCTTGTCAAAGCTTCGTACACATCAACAACTGCACAGATCTTCGCCCAAGGATGAATCTCGGAATCGACGACGCCGACGGGATAACCGCCGCCATCCAGTCGTTCGTGATGTTGGTAGACCATCATGAGCTGGCCCTCACAGAGGTCTTCGCGAAAAGCCAGTTGTTCAAACCCAAGTGTTGGATGACTCTTGATAATCTCAAACTCTTCGCTTGTGAGCTTGCGCGGAGTTCGAAGAATCCGTTGATTGATCTTTAATTTCCCAAGATCGTGCAATAGGCCAGCTGTGGTGATTTTTTGCACGTCGTCGGTGTCATAACCTAACTCGGCAGCCAAGATTCCAGCATAGAAGGCGACATTGGCCGAGTGTGTAAACGTTGCGTAGTCGTGCTGCAAAACACGACAAAGGTCACCGGCAGCAAATTGATCATGGCTGATGATCTCGGCGGTGACCTCACCTAGGCGGATGGCCTCAGCAACGGTCGAATCGGTGTTACCACCGCGGATTTGGTCTCGAGTACATCCTTGACCACATAGTTCAAAGCGCCAGTTTTAGCTTTGATCGTGGCTTCTTCCACACCGGATGGATTCAGGACATCCCGCAAGTATTCTTGGAATGATTCGCGAGCACCACTTTCGATGTAGAGCCGGCTAATACCTCGACCTTGAAGACGGTCGAGATCCTCTTGGAGCAGTGGGTGATCTTCCGCACAGTAGAGGACGAAGCCCTCTTGGTCAGTCGGCTTCTGATAGAGATTCATCTTCGGTGAATCAGCCGGCTGAAGCGTCGAAATACTTACAGGGATAAAATCAGATGACATCGATTACGCCGTAAGCCAAATCCGTACGGTATTTCTGAAAGGTGCAGGTCGATTTTTAAGTAGTCGAACCAACACTATTTCGTACCCTACGGGGGAAAACCGGGGGGCGATCTCAACGAACTCAGTTGATTATTCAGGCGTGGGGCATGTGAGTGCTATGATCGAGTGGAACGTGACGTTTGTGACGATTGAGTTTTGGCGTTCATCAGTTAACGCACTTCATTCGGGAAGAGGTTTTCGATAGTCGCTTCCAGACCAACTGGACAGTACCGAACGCTGCCAATCGCCGAGTTGCAGTTTCATTCTCTCAACACGATCGGGGTCACCAGCACTCAGGTCGTTTTTTTCCATCGGATCATTCCCCAGATGATAGAGCTCAAAGGTAATCTTTTGGCCCGATTGAATTCGATGCAACTTCCACGGCCAATCGTTCCAGGCTGCATGTCCGCGACGCGCATCTTCGCCAAAACGAGGGAATTCGTTCACATTTTTCAGAAGTCGCTCGGGATAGGGATTGGGGGATCCTGTGTCTTGGGCTTCCTTGAGGGATTTGATAATTCGGTCGCTCCACGTCCCCTGTCCTTGCGTGTGGCCGTGCCAAAATCCCATCGGCGGGCGTCGCTGCTGAGTACCGGCGATAACCGGCTGAAGGTCGATTCCGTCGAGGCCGGGTTGATTGTCGACGTTAGCACCCGCGATCTTGATCAGGGTCGGGTAGAGGTCCGAGGTGAAGGCTGGAGTATCAACTATCTTGGGTCCATAACGTGATGGCCATTGAAGAATCGCAGGGACCCGCAGTCCACCTTCATAAATACTCCCCTTCCGATTTCGTCCGCCCGAAGATTTTGTGACGAGTCCACCGTTATCGCTGCAATAAAACAGCAGCGTGTCATCTTCAATCTCCAATTCAACCAAGCGACGCCGCAGTTTGCCAATCTGTTCATCCAGCAGCGTGATTTCACGAAAGTAGCCGGCATTCTTTTGATCGTCTTCGGAATACAACTGCTCAGCGCGTTGTACTGCTTGTGGCAATTCTTGGTGGGGGTCGTGGGGCGAAGGAAACCAAGTGACGCAAAATATAGGTCTCTGACCACTGGCATGTTTCTCTAAGAACTCAAGCGTCGCATCCATCGTGATGACCGAGCCTGGCCCAGACAACTGCTCGTAAGTTCCGTTACGGCTGAGATAAGGATCGTTGTCAAAGAAGTTTAAACCAGACAACCATTCGTCAAATCCAGCGCCGCCAGGACTGGTTGGGCTGTCCCGTTGAACAGAGCCGATGTGCCATTTGCCAAAATGTCCAGTTACATAGCCAGCGTCACTGAGTGCTTCGGCGATGGTTGTTTCATCAGGTCGCAAATAATGACCGTGATTTGGGACGTTGACACGAAACGGGTGACGGCCTGTAAGAACACTTGCACGAGTCGGCGAGCAAACTGGTGCACTGGCATAGAACCGATTGAATACTACGCCGGCGGCTGCCATTTCATCCAAATGCGGTGTTTTAACAAATGGATGGCCGGTGAATCCGGTGTCACCATATCCATGGTCATCTGCCATGACGAGAATGATGTGCGGCGGTCCAGCTTGCGCGGACGCGATCGGGAGTAACCCCCACAGAAATAAAGCGGCTATCAGTTGTCGGCAATTCATTCGATTTCAGTGAATTTGAGTCAATCGTAATCTTTCCCTCGCAGACTTTGTAACACGGAGCTTTGCCATGTGTGCAACTGCGACTGCATATTTTTGGTTCGCTGTGGTTCTGTTTCGGCGAGATTGTGTTCTTCCGCTGGGTCCACCTCTAGATTGAATAATTCAATGCTATTCGATGGTCCACCACCTCCCGAAGCACGTCCACCCACGACAAGTTTGTACTGATTGTCCAGCAGAACACGCGGTCCACCGTAGTCCTCCGCTTCGATGGGCGGTTGATGAAAGTTTTGGAAGCTACGAGTCAATTTCGCACCCATGTATTTGACGAGCGGCGTGGTGCCTTCTTGCAACGCACTGGCAAGGTACGGCTTTGCGGAAGGTTGACGTTGGGTAACGCGTTTTGACGGGTAACTCCAAAAACAGATCGGCTTTGGTCGCGATTCCATTCTTCCGGAGAGGAGTGGAGCAAGGCTGATACCGTCGAGTGGCCGCTCAGGTGTTGGTACACCTGCAAGTTCACAGAGCGTTGGTAGCATGTCACTCGTAACCGCATTGACAGAACTGGTTCGTGGCATCGTGATGTGGTTTGGCCATTCGATCAGGCCAGGGACGCGGATGCCTCCTTCATACATGAGGCCTTTCTCTCCTTTCAGCGGTGTTGCCACCCTGCCGCTACTTTTCGGATTGCCATTGTCGCCGCAATACCAAATCAAGGTGTTATCGCGCACACCCAATTCAACAAGCTCCTCTCGCAACGTTCCGATCGCCCGGTCCATCGCCGTTATCTCGGCGTAACGTTCGCGGAGCACATCGCGAAGTGGACGCTTGGTGGGGCGTCCCGTTTCCATCGAGGTCAGCCTGACACTCCGATTCTCAAAATCTTTTGGTAGATCATCATAGAGCGTTAGATCCTCAGGTAATCCACTGTAAGGTTCATGGGGTGATCCAAACCAAACCACTGCAAGAAATGGTTCTTCAGCTTCAACGGAGCGTTGGATGAAATTAAGCGTCTGATCAATCGTGACTTGTGAACCCTCCCCGTGGAATTGTTCCGGTGGACCGCCATTGCGTGAGAACTGTGGGTCCATTTCATAGAAGTTGTCATGTGATACGTATTCGCTGAATCCCATGGCTCGCGGATTGGTCGGAGAGCTGGCTTTCACTGGCCCAACATGCCATTTGCCGAAGTGCCCACTTCGGTAGCCAACGCTCGCGAGCCTGTGTGCGATCGTGATTTCTTCTGGCCGAATCGACCAGCCGGGGTTGAACGTGCCCGATCGATTTGGGTGCCGGCCGGTTAAGACGCTAACACGCGTCGGAGAACAGGTTGGGTGTCCCGCATAGAATCGATCTAAACGGAGCCCCATTGCTGCCATCTCGTCAAGCACGGGGGTCTTCACAAACGGATGCCCGTTGTATCCCGTTTCACTCCAGCCATGATCATCACCCATCAATAAGATGAGATTTGGCGGCTCCAGCGCAAACGCTTTTAATGAAACTGCGGCAGCACAGCAGAAAATTAGGAACCGAAGTCGAATCATCAGATTTTGTGTCGATCTCATATTCTGTTTGTCTGGACAATGGCAGGGAATCGGGGCGCCGTTCGGGCACAAGGGACGGCGGTCGACATCAACGGATGTAGCATTCGTCGACGCATCAAGGATTTTAAGACGAACGGGCGGTCGCGTCATTTGCTCGTTCGAAAACAATCTCGCATTTTCGAAAAAATGCCGTCAGGATCACATGTTTGTTTCTGATTCGAATTGGTGAATGAAAGCACGCATGAAAGACTCTCGTTCGCCTGCCATCCGTTTTCCTGCGTCAGTATTCATTAATTCTCGAAGCTTAAAAAGCTTGTCATGGAAGTGGCCCAATCCAGATTTTGCGGCTGGATCTCCCGAGACATAAAAAGGTTGTCCTACTGATTCGCCATACTCGATCGTCCGAATGATTCCGATCGCTCCTAATGCATCCAAGCGGTCAGCATCCTGCACCACTTGCCCTTCAAGTGAAAGCAACTCGGCTGAATGCCTTTTTCGAAACGAGAGGTTGTCGACGATATGAACAACATGATCGATGATTCGAGGATCTGCTGCATAGTCGCTTAACAATTGGCGGGAGATTTCGCCACTTCGTTCCACACCCTGATGGAATTTGGCATCACCAACATCATGCAGTAAGGCCGAAAGTTCAATCACGAATCGGTCACCACCCGCCTCTACTTGAATTTTGAGTGCGGAGGAAACGACGCGTTCAATGTGGTCGAAGCCATGACCGGCTCCATAATTAGCAAGGCGTTTTCTTACTTCCGATTCAACCCTTTCGAGGATTTCAACGTTGTTCATCTTCAAGTACCGATGGGTGGAAACGGTTCGTTGCTGGGGTCACATTGAGGCGGAAAAGAACACCAAAAGAGATCGCGGTTTCTTCCGAGGTCGACGCGTGCAAAATGGGCCGTGCTGTCCACTCGCTCAATTCATTGAAAGTTGTACCGCAAAAATCACGAACTTGGCTATTGGATCGAAAACATTCCGATTGGCCTGCAACACGTTGGTGGAGTGGTGATTGTGTTGCCCGCGAGTCTCTCCTGAACGCTGTTTTGCCGGTAAATGACGAATGAACTTGTGCGAGTGAGACGAACGCGGAGGATAGACCGCAGAAGAATCAAACGCTTTTTGCGTTATCGTTTTACCGTAATGAACGCAATGAAAGCGGCCAGCACCTTGCAGGCTTGTTGCCGTGGCAAGCGGATTCTCCATCGGGGAAGTGGATTTGTCGCGGAATGACCGGTGTTTTTCCTGATCGCGAGTGTGTTCGTGCTTTCAAAACGGTACGTTTTAGGGGGGCCCGGAACACGAGCATAGGAGACGGGTGTGAGAGAATCTATCGAACCTCAGCTGACGAGAGCTGCAACCACAATGTCGATCCTCCGCTTCAGAGCGGAGCACTTTTTTCTGCTCGCGATTGCTTGTTGGTTATTGCCAGCGGTAGGCACCGTTGCGTCCGACGCACCCCGTTACTACTCGATCAAGATGAATCAAAAGTTGATCGGCTACTCGGCCGTTGAAAGTGTTGCCGTCGAGAACGGTTTGCAACAGCATGCGAAACTGACCTCGAAAACTGTTCTTAAGGTGGCACTGCTTGGAAAGGTTCGTCGCATCGATTTGGTATCGCAGACGCTCGTTGACTCAGCGACTGCAAGACCGTTGAGCTACAAGTTGACCGACACGACGAATGATTTGATTCGATATTTTGAGTCCAAGTTTATCGGTGAGACTGTGCGTACCTGGAACTACCGAGAGGGGGATTCGCGTGGTGAGCCGATCGAAATGCTGTTACCAGCGGGGGCATTGATTCTCGGCAATAACAATTTTGCGCATTGGCAGTTGTTGATGGACCAGGCGCGAGAACAAGAGGTCGATGGAAAAACGGAGCTGGCTGTATTTCTGCCAGAAACCGGTCAAGTCGAGCAATTCGATTTTGTGCGACGCGAATCCGAGTCTCTTTTGATCGGGGGTGAACAACGGGAGTGCGTTCCCTGGGAAATCTCCGTTGCTAATCTGAGAGTTCTGGTCGACGCAACCACAAATGAGTTCGTGCGGTTGGAGTTACCATCACAAAAAACGACGATCGAACGGGCAGACGCCAAGGTGATCAAACTTGCGCAGAAAACAGAAGCCGAGGAGTTGCTTGCAAGGCACTTTACCCAATCGAACGTTGCGTTTACCAATGATCGAAAAGTGCAGTTTTTGAAAGCAAAATTGAATGTGACTGTGATCGGGAGTGGTGTTGGGACTGAGGTTACATCGCTCGTTACTGGGATGCAGGCATTTGAAGGGAAAAAGGTGCGTGACCTGATCACAGGAGAGGTCGTGGTTCGTAGTGTTCAAGTTGATGAGGCAAAGTCGCCACCGTTTCCTACGTCGATTACCGATTCAGCAATGGAAGCGTGGTTGATTCCATCGCTGTTTATCGAGTCCGATGATAGCGAGATCATTGACTTCGCTGGCGCCTTAACCCAAGAGGCGAAAACAAGGTGGGAGGCAGTGCAATACATTGGGAATTGGATCCACAAGGAAATTGCTTACACGATTGCGGATACACCGTCAGCTGAATTGGCGTTTGAAAAACGAGAGGGCGATTGTGGGCCGCATTCAACGCTGATGGTCGCCATGTTGCGGGCATTGGAGATTCCAGCGCGGCTGGTGGGTGGCGTTGTCTATACACCCTCGTTCGGTGGCAGTTTTGGGCAACATGCTTGGGTGGAGGTCCACCTGGGAGAAATGGGCTGGGTAGCAGTCGATCCCACGACCGGTGAATTTGAAAGAATGAATGCAACGCACATCAAGCTGTTTGAGGGCCTCGGTGGAGTTTTGCCGACCTCCATTGAGGTTGTCGACTTCAAGCCGGCAAATCCGAAACTCATTGGGGAATCAGCCTCTGCTGTTGATCAGATGCCGGTGGCCAAGCCTCTGGCTTGGGTGCTGGGTCGGTCTTACACCTTCCGGTACATGAAGGGTGAAAAAGAAATCGGCAGCGAAACTTTCACCGTCGATAAGGTCAAACATGAAGGTGAAAATGCCATTCAAATGAGTGCGAAAACGCAGTTGAAGGTTAATTTCCTCACTTCCATTCAATCTGACACTACTCTGCTGGTCGCCCCTAACGCGGCACCTATTTCTTTCAGGCAAGATCTGTCCGCCCTCGTTCAGAAGGTCAAGATTGAGTGCTCATTTGGGGAAGGTGTGGTGAAAGAGGTGATCAGTGGCACCACGAGCCTGAAACGCGAAATCAAGCTTCCAAAGCAATTTTATTGTTTTGATAATAATTTGATGGGGTCTTGGGTAGTGATTTGTTCGCAGCTCGAATTAGAGTTAGGTGAGGGGGTTCAGATTACCACCTTCCATCCCTCCACGATGCAGACAATCCCACTCACTTTCACGCCCACAGGGATGAAAAACATTCAGCTTGGTGGCAAGCAAATTGAGTGCTTCGAGTGCGAGGTCAGTCCGATCAAGAACACTTTTTGGATTTCAAAAGATGGTCGTTTTCTGCGATGCCAACAAGGTGATTTGGTGATCGAACTGGTCGAGGGTGCAAGTCCCGAATGAATTCGGGTGAGTTGGTCGTTGGCGAAATCTGTGTTTTAAGTCCCTTGATTTAGAGTTGCACTGAAAATGGCAGGAAGAAAGCGTAGGAATTGGAAGCGTTGGCTGCTCTCAGTTGCTGCGATTTCAGTCGTAATGTTTGGGCTCATGACTGCGTTGGTGTTGAAGCGGTTTTATTTCTCGTATGAAACCTCGCGTACTTTGGCATGGCTTCAGGGAAGCCATCATCCGGTGGAAGACTTTTTCGGTAATCGCCCCGCCATCATTGGGCATCGTGGTGCGTGCGCTCCTGCTGCAAACTCCGAATTGCTGATTGGGAATACAGCATCAGGGATTAAGGAAGCAGTCGACGTTGGAGTCGATTGGATCGAGATTGATCTGCGTCGTTCCGCTGATAAGCAGTTGGTGGTCTTTCATGACGACCGAGTCGATCAGAAGACAAGCGGTGAAGGTAACGTATCTGATCTGGATCTCGCGGAATTGAAAACGTTGAAGATTTTGGTCGATGCGGATGAAGAGATCATGTCTCTAAACGAAGTATTTGATCAATTCCATTCACCGCAGCAAAAATGGATTTTCGATATTAAGGAAAAGGGAATTCGAGCGGAGGTTGTCAATTGGTTGAAAGATCGAGTTTCTAAGCTGGAGCTCAACACGGATCAGGTGATTCTGTTCGGCACCGATGAGGTTCTTGAGCAATATCGGGAAAGCGGTTATGCCCTCGGATACGTAGCAAACCGCGAAGATAAAGGAAATTGGTTGAGAATCCTTTTCGCACAATCTGGGATCACGGCACGATGTGTGAATCTTGGCTGCGAATATCTCGTCATACCGAGCACCTTTGCCAGTTCTTCACTGCTCCAAGCCGCCGAATCGCTGAACCTCAAGGTTTTGATTTACGGAACCGAGTCGAATCGAGACCTGATCTTTTTTGCAAAGCGACGCGTCGCAGGATTTATTGTTGATAAACCGCGATCAGCCGTGCGGGTCTTCGAGCACGCTGTTACAGTAGGTGATGAAGCCGAACCAGCGCAAGATGAAGCCGGATCAGCAGGAAATATTGAACAAGAGTCAGTCATGGATGACGAGTCTTCTTCACCCTGAGTAGATCCCCAAGATTTGGATCTTTCAAACAACCTTCAGGCTATTGGTTTCTTTGATCGATGTTGGCCTGATGCCGTCAACGGGATTCTGATTTCTTGAGTCTTCCGTCATTCTTATTGCCAGTTGACCCGAATAGCCAATGGGGTTCTTTCCCCTTGCGTGTTCGTATATCGACCGACGACAAAAGCATTTCCTGCGTTATCCAACGTATTGCTACCGTACAGCGAGGTACTTGGTCGGCTGATTAGGGAATAGGAATCGGGGTCCAGTTCCATTTCTGTAGACGTCTTAGATTGCAGATCGTACGTCACCCACTGGAATGCGGATTTAGGGCGACGTGCGAGTGCACAAAGCAATGAGTCGCCATCGGGGCAAACAAGGAATGCGGCATAGGAGCTACCGTCGGGGTGAATCCAGGCAATTCGTTCGAGGGTTGAAGGCACCGTTTGATTTGGGTGAATTCGGAATATTGCACCTTTGGCGGTGATAAACACCAAGTCGCCATTTTTGAGAGTGACAAAGCTCACGATTCCATGGGACTTTGAATCGTCGGTGCCACCGTAGTCTGGCAGCGGGTGAGCGACTACTTCATTTAAGTTCGAATCCAATTCAACCAGTTCTGCTTCTTGGATGGCTCCATCCGAAGAGCGAGAGAGGCGGGGAACGTAGCAATGTTCGTTCAGATCGACCAAGAAATTTCGTGAGATATGGCCTCCGACAGATCCCACTGTTTTGACACGTGTTGTGCTTGTTTCCGTATCGAATTGGTAGACGATGTGGTCGAAATAGCCTAACGCGTAAACGTACCGACCGGTGCAGGCAGTTGCGATCAAGGCTTCAGGTACTTTCAGTAGGTGCTCCCAATACGAGCCGTCTCCTAATGGATCAATCCTCCAAAAATGCGATCCCCACGTTGGCAATGCTGATCCGTCTTCCTTCTCACCGTCTTCATCCATGGACACAAAGTAGACAAAGCCGTTATCGGCTTGGACTGGTTTTCCGTGAATCTTTGCCTGTTGCGGTTTTGAACGCGATGAGTCAAGCCGATCCAAATTCGAATTTGCATCACCAAGTAGCGTGGCGATGCTTGCACTCGCTGAAAGCCGGCAAAGTGCGGCGGATGGCCGATCACTGCCGTTGCAAAACACACCCAGATAAATATTGCCGAGATCATCACGGCCGGTGGCACCCCAAATCGCATTGGAATGAGAGATCTTCGGCAATGAAATGGGCGTTAGCATTGGCGCTCGGCGGTACTTAGCAGACGGATCTAAATAACGTGTCCCAAATCGATCCTGCACGGAACGCGGCAACGAAGACTGTTGTGCATTGTCTAACGCAGTCTCGAAAGCCGGCGCATCATCATGCGTGGAGTTGCAACCAACCAAAATGCCAATACTGGCAAAGCAGATGAATATGCGAATCATCCATTGAGCTCCTGTACGACCTGTAAGATCAATTATGCCGAAAGGTAATTCAAAATCCGCCATCAATTATGTTCGTCATTAAATCGGTTGCATTTACGTGACGCATTCAGTCCATGCAGATACGTGGGAGCACAAGGAAAAAATTTCTGGACGGATTACCGCACATCAGGTTTTGCAGTTCCGCCGATTTGCCAAGAAACTGGTTCTGGAGAACAGAGTGATGAGATTATTGATCGCGGTGCGAGGCGGGTCAGGAAGAGTAACAAAGAAGTGGTTGCTACTTTGCATTTTAACAATCAAGCTTATTGAACTGGATCAAGCAGAATTCGTATGAATCGCCCCTCGGGTGAGTCAACGCCCCAGACGCGATGTTACTTACGCGTTGGGTTAGGGCGCGTCGGCAACCTCTTGAATTGCCTGTTCGAGTTGGATCAACCGGATAGGCTTTGAGAGGTATCCGTCCATCCCGGCCGAGATACATCTTTCACGGTCACCGTGCATGGCATTCGCGGTTAAGGCGATAATTGGAACGCGGCTGGGGACTTCTTTCAAACGAATTGTGCGAACTGCTTCAAAGCCGTCCATTTCCGGCATCTGAATGTCCATGAAAATCAGGTCGAAGGTTTGCGTGGACGCAAGAACAACAGCTTCACGCCCATTATTTGCAATGATGGCATCGTGTCCAAGTTTCGAGATCATTGCCACAGCGAGTTTCTGATTGGGAAGGCTGTCTTCGGCGACAAGAATCTTGAGACGACGCGCTTGCTTGTTTTTTAATATGCTGCTTTCGTGTGAGTTTCCGCTTGAATGGGGATCATCCTTGGGGACACAGAGAGTCGAAACAAGATCGGCGACTTGGACAGGCCGAAGTAAGTATTTCTCAACGCCGAAAGATTCGCAGAATTCGACGCTACTGACCCGCTTTTCGCACGACAACATGGCGATTGTTTCGGTGTGCGTTTGGCCGCAGTGAGACAACATGTTTCGCTGCTGGCGATCAGTCTCGCTGGCGAGTTCGCAATTGAAGAGCAGAAAGTCGAGCTGATCGAAGGGAGGTTTGCTACTGGTGAGCAACCGCATCGCGGCTTGGGAACTTTCTGCGACGAAGACCTGCATGCCAAGCTGGCCGAGAAGATTTGCGAGAATCGATCGGCTGGTCGCAT
>JAQWPZ010000026.1 GCA_029245125.1 Rubripirellula sp. | reverse complement strand
CTCCCTTGGATGCGTTCGCGACGTCAGTCGATGGCACGCCGACGAGTTGGTCTGGGTTGTTAGGAACACTCGGCACGTTTTTGATTCTTGGCACAATGCTGACCGCCGCAATACGTTTTCGTGATGGGCCGTCGAATGGTTGGAAATTCCTGGTAGGGTTTGCTGGTATTTTTCTACTCGCGACGCTGTCGTATACGTTAGCGGCACAAAGTGTCGTCAAGGCTTACAACCTGGAATACGCACTGTGGGCATTGATGGTTGGCCTGATTATCTCCAACACCATCGGCACGCCTCATTGGATCCGGCCCGCAGTGTTGACCGAGTTCTTCATCAAGACCGGCTTGGTACTGCTGGGGGCGGAAGTATTGATGTCACGATTGATGGCGTTGGGTTTACCCGGAGTTTTCGTGGCGTGGGTGGTCACACCGATCGTACTCATCTCGACCTACATTTTCGGTCAAAAAGTGCTGAAGATGGAATCGCGTTCACTGACGATGGTCATCTCTGCTGACATGTCTGTCTGCGGCGTGTCGGCAGCAATCGCTTCAGCAGCGGCGTGCAAGGCGAAGAAAGAAGAATTGTCCTTGGCAATCGGGATGTCACTCTCGTTTACCGTCATCATGATGGTGGTGCTGCCGATTGTGATCAAAGCAATCGGCTTGGACGAAAACGTCGCCGGTGCATGGATGGGAGGAACGATCGATTCGACCGGGGCGGTCGCTGCGGCCGGCGCGACCTTGGGTGATCGCGCCCTCGAAGTCGCGGCGACGGTGAAAATGATTCAAAACATTTTGATCGGCGTTTCCGCGTTCGGTATCGCGACCTACTGGGTCACGGTTGTCGAGAAAGATCCCAACGGAAAGCGTCCGGGCATCTCAGAAATCTGGAAGCGGTTTCCCCGTTTCGTGCTGGGGTTCATTCTCGCATCCATCGTATTCTCGGTGCTGCATTCGATGATCGATGGCGGTCCCGAGATCGTGGACGGCGTGATCAAGGGATCGACCAAGACGTTACGAGGCTGGTTCTTCTGCCTCGCGTTCGTCAGCATTGGACTGGAAACCAGATTTAGCGAGTTGACACCCAATCTCCGAGGTGGCAAGCCGTTAGTGCTCTATCTTTGCGGTCAATCACTCAACCTGGTTCTGACGTTGATCATGGCGTACCTAATGTTTGGAGTATTCTTTAAGGAGATGATCCAATGATTTGTCGCCGCCGGCTTGTTCGCAACTACACGCCTTTGGCTTGCATCTCGTTGCTCGTGACCGCAATTTGGATGGTTGTGCTTCCCTGGCTTGCGTCACAACCAACAATTCAAGCTCGACTTGATTTTCTTGAACACCACCGCATTGACCCCAGTGCGATGTTCTACACCGAACTCGATGCGATGGAACCGATTCTCGATCGCCTCGAAGATCGTGGCGCAAACAACTGCATCCGCATCCAAAATGACATGCGGCCTGACCAAGCTTTCGAATCACTCATCACCGTGACTGCCGACCTAGTTTGGCTCCCTGAGAGACCGCCGATCTGGATCAATCTCGCGAAGCCTCTCGGGGTCAATCGCGTGACCATGCTAGCGGAACCAACTCAGGAACCTAACATCGAGTGTCGTCCAACGTACTACGAAAATTCCTTGGCTGATGACCGCAGCGATGACCGCAACCGAAGCGACCAACGCCCGCTGCACCTTTGCAATGGATCTTTTCACTGGGCCAGCGGAGCAGGGTTGTTCGGGGTGGTGAAAATGCGACCTGCTTGAAGGGTGCGATGACACACGCAAATCAAGCCCTGATTGAGAAGCTGACCTGAACGCCTTGACCGATCAAGAAGTATTCGATCACGCTGCGTCCGCCATCTCTCACGATCGGCCAAAGTACCGCGACGTCTGACGAACCAACGAAGCGTCACAAACAAAACTTTTGATGACCAACGAAGCCGCAAAAACAATTACACATGGACGTTGAAATCCTCAGCCGGTTGCAGTTCGCTGGAACGATCATGTTCCACTATCTGTTTCCGCCTCTCTCCATCGGACTCGGTTTGCAACTGTTCCTCTGCGAGTTGGCTTACTTCCGAACTCGCAATCCAGCCTGGGAAGCTGCTGCGAGGTTTTGGACTCGCGTGTTCGCTGTCAACTTCGCGATGGGCGTGGCGACAGGGATCGTAATGGAGTTCGAATTCGGCACGAACTGGGCGGCCTACTCGCGATTCGTGGGAGATGTATTTGGTTCGGCGTTGGCGGCCGAAGGAATCTTTGCGTTCTTTTTGGAAAGCGGTTTCTTGGCGGTGCTGGTGTTTGGCTGGGACCGGGTTGGTCCGAGGATGCACTTATTCAGCACGCTAATGGTCTTCCTCGGATCGATGTTCAGTGCGGTTTGGATCGTAATCGCCAACAGTTGGCAACAAACGCCGGCGGGATACCACATCGTTTGGCAAGACGTGCAAGGCGAACTGATCCCGCGCGCAGAGGTAACCAGTTTCTGGGGGATGGTGTTCAATCCGTCGTCAGTCGATCGCCTGACTCACACGCTGATTGGTGCGTTTGTGTTGGGAGCGTTCTTCGTCGCATCGGTTTGTTCGTACTACCTGCTCAAGAACAAGCATCAAGAAGTCGCCAAGCGATGCCTCTCAATCGCTTTGCCAACCGCGATGGCATTCACGCTGCTGGCCGCGATTACCGGCCACGATTCAGCAAAAAAGCTTGTCGAAACTCAACCCGCAAAGCTGGCCGCGATGGAGGCTCACTTTCATACCAGCGATGAGCCAACGGGGCTGACGCTTTTTGGCTGGCCAGATGCAGAATCAGAAACGATTCATTTTGGCGTGACGGTGCCGTATCTGCTCAGCCTAATGGTCTACAACGACCCGACGAAGCCGGTACCGGCAATGGACCAGATCCCCGAAGACGAACGCCCACCGGTGTGGTTGCCCTTTCAGACGTTTCACCTAATGGTGGGTTTGGGCACGATGATGATCGGCGTCGCGGCATTGGCGTGCTTGTTTTGGTATCGCGGAATCTACGGCCAAAGTCGTTGGCTGATGTGGGCGATTGTGTTCATGCCGGTCGCAGCGATGACAGCCAATCAAGCTGGCTGGATCACCGCCGAAGTCGGCCGCCAACCGTGGATCGTTTACCCGTCGGTACAAGATGGTGTGGAAATGATGGGCCTGCGAACCGCTGACGGGTTAAGCGAATCGGTGACGGCCGAGCAGGTTCTCAGCAGTATTATTTTGTTCGGAATCATCTACTCGATGTTGTTCGCAGTCTGGGTGTTTGTACTGAATAATAAAATCCAGCACGGACCTGAATCAGCGGAAGAATTGACAGAGTACAAACGCAACCTGGAATCCGATTCGATGTCGAAGAATTTTGCCCGCAGCGGGAAGCTACTCGGTGGCGACATGATGGATGAGGGTACACGATGAGCTACGACTTACTCACATTCATTTGGTTTGTGCTGCTTGGCGCGTTGCTGGTTGGCTACGCGATCCTTGACGGGTTCGATCTGGGTGTGGGCATCTTGCACCCCTTCATCGCAAAGGATGATCGCGAACGTCGATTGGTGATGAACTCGATTGGTCCGCTTTGGGATGGCAACGAAGTTTGGCTGGTGACGTTTGGCGGAGCATTGTTCGCCGCGTTCCCAGTCGCCTACGCAACTGTCTTCAGTAGTTTCTATCTTGCGTTCTTCCTGCTGCTAACGTGTTTGATCGGTCGCGCGGTTAGCTTGGAATTTCGATCGAAGGTTCACTCAGCCGCGTGGCGCAAGGTCTGGGACATCGGGTTCTTCTTGTCATCGTTTACAGCTGCGTTCTTGCTGGGTGTTGCGGGTGGCAACATCATGTCTGGGATGGAACTGGGACCGAAATATGTATACGAGGGTGGATTGCTGAGCCAAGTCTACTGGTACCCGCTGTTGGTCGGTTGCCTGACCGTTTCGTTATTTGCGTTGCACGGTGCGATTTACTTGTACCTGAAGACCGAGCACGAACTTCAGGCTCGCGTGCGTCGCGCGATCAGTCCGCTGTTCTACACATTCGCGTTGTTGTACGTCTTCGTATCGCTCGCAACGTGGTGGCATGTTCCGCATGCGACTGAAAACATCGCGTCTTACCCTGTGCTGTGGATCGTTCCGGCACTTAACGCGCTGGCAGTACTGAACATTCCTCGAGCGATGCATCTCGGTAAACCTGGATATGCTTTCTTCACATCATCGATGGTGATAGCTGCGTTGGCGACTCTGTTCAGCGTCGCGATCTACCCCAACTTTATGCTTTCTACGATCGACCTGTCATACAGCGTAACGCTCGAAAACGCGCGGAGCAGCGTTGGAACACTACAAACAATGCTGATCATCGCGGTCATCGGCATCCCCTGCGTGCTCAGCTACACGGTCATCATTTACTGGATCTTCCGGGGCAAGGTCACGCTTGACAAGAACAGCTATTGAGCCCTCGAATGGGAACACATGCCATCGCTGGAATACGATCAGGGCCAAACCCGAACACCAACAAAGACTGAGCGGATCGGCGCTAGCCGCCGGTCTTTTTCCGCCGCCAGATTTCAATATCCGGAACAGGTACAGTGCGACTGGCGACGGAACGCAAGCCTAGCAACTGGCCGCGAAATTTGCGTGGCTCAACTCAATATTCCTGCGACTCTTTTGTGGCGATGACACCGCCACAAAAGAATGGCGGATCAACGCACTGACTGCCAATCCGCGTGCCGCCGATGAAGGAATTTCTTGCAGTTCATTCCCTTCTTGATAAAACCAGATGCTCCGGATCAGACTTCGTTCAGGAAAGGATGTCGGTCAGCACGCGACCATGCACATCGGTGAGTCGAAAGTCGCGTCCTCCGTACCGATAGGTCAGTTTTTCATGATCGAGCCCGAGCGTGTGCAGCATGGTGGCATGGAGGTCATGCACGCTGGTTCGATCTTGCACGGCACGAAAACCAAATTCATCTGTTGCACCATGCACTGTTCCACCTTTGATTCCACCACCGGCCATCCAGACAGTGAAGCCATAGTGATTGTGGTCACGCCCCAGCTTTGATTGTCCGCCGCCCTGTAATTCGACACTCGGAGTGCGGCCAAATTCGCCACCCCAAAGAATCAGGGTTTCATCAAGCATGCCTCGCTGCTTCAAGTCGGTTAGCAGGGCAGCGATCGGTTGATCAATTTCATTCGCAAGTCGCCGATGATTCTCTTCGATTTTCTCGTGGTTGTCCCACGGTTGCCCCGCGCCGTGCCACAGTTGCACGTAACGCACACCCCGCTCCACGAGTCGCCGTGCAATGAGTGTTTGGCGACCGTGAACACCACTTCCATACATTTCCTGGACGTATTTTGGTTCGCCTGCAATGTCAAATGCGTCCTTTGCGTCCTGTTGCATTCGGAAGGCGAGTTCATAAGAGGCAATGCGAGCATCGAGACGTTCATCCAATCGATTTCGTTGGTGATGCTTGTTCCATTTCTCTAATAGATCAAGTTGGTTTCTTTGTTGCGAGGTTCTGATTTGTGGATGCTCGATGTTTTCGATCAAGCGTTTGAATTCAGTATGCTTCGAGTCGATGTAGGTTCCTTGAAATGTGCCTGGCAGAAAAGCTGACTGCCAGTTTTCGTTGTCCTTGATTGGCAAACCACCCGGACACATCGCCACGAAACCAGGCAGATTTTGGTTTTCGGTTCCAAGGCCGTACATCAACCAAGAGCCGAGACTGGGGCGAGATTGCACCGAATCACCGCAATTCATCAGCATCAAGGACGGTTCATGATTGGGTACTTGAGCATGCATGGAACGAATCACCGCAATATCATCGATGTGCGCAGCGGTCCGCGCGAACAAGTCGCTCACTTCGATCCCGGACTCACCATAACGTCTGAATTCAAACGGAGAAGGAAAAGCTGCACCGGTCTTGCGTTCAGTCCGCAGAGTTTGCGGCAATAGTTTGCCAGCGTATTTCGACAACGCAGGTTTTGGATCAAACGTATCCACATGGGATGGGCCCCCGTTGAGAAAAAAATGAATCACGCGTTTCGCTCGGGCAGGAAAGTGCGGTGACTTGACAGTGAGCGAGGTTGGGGAACCCGACCCTGAGTCCGCTCCACTCAGCTGTTGGTCATCCTGCAACAACCCAATCAACCCCAGAGATCCCATTCCGAGTGCTGATCTCTTCAAAAGATCACGTCGTGTTTGGGGATGTTTGTAGTTCTCAAATGACATGATTGCACTCCGTAGGCGAACTATCGCAGGTTCGCCGAATCGTCATGTTTGCCTGGTTCCAATTCACGACGGTCGCCTAATCGATGAACATGAATTCATTGGAGCAGAGCAAGACTTGCGTCAGTTGTTCCCATCCATCAAGCCTATCAATGGCCGGAGTCGGAAAATCCAATTCTGAATTCCAAGTGATTTCCTTACCAGCGGATCCAATTTCCTGAATCACGGTGGTCCAGAGGTATTGATCATTGTTGAGACCAGCTCCGATGTCGACAATGAAGTCGACGGTATCTCCCCGTTTGACAGCAAGTGTATCAACATCGAGTTGTCGACTGTTGTGGTGCAAGCTGACCCGGTGGTGGAGTCGGCCGTCGGAACTGACGACAAAGGCACGGATACCATCGCCCAACTCGGGTTCGTGCTTGAGATTGCTTTGGATGCTGACTCTCATGTCTCGATCTGCAGTCCAGCGTCGAACCGCTGCATGTTGGTGATCGTTGCCGGGGTGACCGCCAGTGGACGTTAGCTGGACCCAGCCCAGAGCTGGATCAGGAAAAACGTGCCCACCTTGCCAGGCGGTTCCGGTGAAATGGGGTAACGGTGTGAATTGGCTTATCGTGTTGCTTGTTTCGTCGAACGGACCGTAACCATAGGACCAATTCGGTTCGGTTGATCTTGCTGCGAGTTCAGTCTTTTGCGTTGCCGAGGCGATCAAGCCGAGTGAGTCGTTGTACTCTTCCTCAGTCGGATTGCGCTGCAGCAGCCTTTGAAACAGATCGGCAATGGCGCGACGATCGTCCACGACTGGGCCACCGTTAGTTTGTTGAATTTCCTTAGCGAGCTTTCTCGCTTGTTGAAGGATCCATGGATGGTTCATGAAGAACAACGCTTGCTGCGGGACGGTGGTCTCGCTGCGTTTGGGCACATGAAGGTCTGGATTCGCAAAATCAAATATCCTCAGCGTGCCAGGCAAGTATTGTCGATCTACCAAGCCATACAGCGTGCGTCTCGTCGGATAGGGCGTCTTGAAGAGAGGTACCGAGTTGCCTCCCATTGTCGAGTCAAGTTGCCCATTTGCCAGCAGGATCGAGTCACGCAGCTCCTCAAACCCAAGACGCTGGGCATTGAATCTCCACAGCAACTCGTTGTCGGGATCTGTTTGCTGCGCGAGTTGTAGTTGAGTCGTGTCGTTCGGCCCAAATGAAGATTGCCGATACGTTTCAGAGAGCAGGATTCGGCGATGTAGTGCCTTGACACTCCATCCGTTCTTTGCGAAGTCGGTTGCTAACCAATCTAGCAAATCGGGATGAGAGGGCGGGGCGGCACGGGTTCCGAAATCACTGGGGGTCGAAACCAAACCATGTCCAAAATGATGCATCCACACCCGGTTGACCATGACCCTGGCAGTCAGTGGATTGGTTGGGTCAATGATTGCGTTTGCCAATTCAAGACGGCCGCTACCGTGTTGGAAAGGATGGCGTTGTGGACCGGCAAGCACCGCAAGAAACTGTCGCGGTACATCGCGTCCAAGTTTCAGTGGATCGCCTCGCCTGAATATTCTCGGTTGCTTCGGATACGAAATATCCTTCAACGTCAGTGCAAACGGCTGACTTTTTGACTGGATAATCCATCGGTCAACTTCACCTTGCAGTTTCCAAAGCTCGGTACAAGCAGCTGAGTCAAAGAATGTTTCGCAATCAATGATACTGCAAACCGGCATCTGGCAAGGGGAGTCCTGGTCATACAGAAAGGCCCGAAGTGACTCCGCATTGGAATCAGAAAGTCGCGTGGGAGAGGCTTCGCCGCCAGCCTTTGCTTGCTCAATTTGTCTTTGCCATTCCTGTTCGACTTGCCGGAACACTTCACCATATCGGTCGCAAACATCACGAAGTGAGCTAGGTGGGGTTTCAAACTGCTCGGCAATGCGGGGATTCAATACGTCACCATGCCGTGACTTAATCCGTTGGATGATTTGAGCGGATTGTTGAGCGAATTCTCCTGCTGGGATGCCTGCATAAAGCTGCCAGGGCAGAAAGAGTAAGTCTTGTTGCTGTGATGCTTTTCGCAAGTAGGTTGACCAGCGTCTTACTACTGCAGGAAGCAAATCGCTCGATTCAAAAATCTGATCGAACCCGTTGGCTGGGTATTTGTCGAGTTCTGACTGTGCAAAAAGATAGTCAGCAACGCGCTGTCGCACGCGTGCGTTCGCTTCCGCCCTGCGGGCTGCCAGCTTTTCAGACAATTGGGCTTGGCGTTTTTCTAATTCAACTTCGAAGCTGGCGTCGTCGCTAGCTCTTGGCGTAACAATATTGCCTTGCCTGCTATCGCCATCCAGCCGAACCAGTTGTTCGATGCAGCTGTCAAAAACTCCATACAGCGAATAGTAGTCAGCGGACGGAATCGGATCGAACTTGTGATCGTGGCATCGTGCGCAGCTGACGGTCAGTCCCATCATGCCTCGTGACACCACATCGATGCGGTCATCAATGATTTCACGGCGGACACCCAGGAAACGTCGTCCGAGTGTCAAGAATCCCATCGCTGCTAAATCATCAGATCGACGATCTTTGACTTGATCAGCTGCAAGTTGCAACAACAGGAATCGGTTATAAGGCAAGTCATCATTGAATGAGTTGACGACCCAATCGCGGTAGGCCCACGCATGTGGCCAGAACCTCTCTTCTCTGCCATACACGTAGCCTTTGGTATCAGAATATCGACCGACGTCCAGCCAGTGACGAGCCCAGTGTTCACCGTAATGCACAGAAGCCAACAGCCTTTCGACTAAACGCTCGTAAGCGTTTGGCCCACGATCGTTAACGTAGTCATGGACTTCAGCTGGCGTCGGAGGTAAGCCTGTCAATGAGTAGGTGACTCGGCGGATGAGCGTTCTACGGTCAGCCTGTGGCGAAAAGCGAAGACCATGATCGAAAATCCTTCGTTGGACAAACGCGTCGACGGGTCTGACGACTTGTGGCGTGCCCACCTGGGTCGTTGCTTGGCCCGCGATACCAGTCGCTGCCCGGCTAGAAATCCCCGCCGCTCCAATTTCAGGAACCAATGGCTGTTGGATCGGCTGAAAGGCCCAATGTTTGCTCGCTCCCTTCCACCGAGCCTCACGGTTAGCGTTGCTGGTTGTATCGTGCGTCAAAGGCCACGGCAGGCCGAGCTTTATCCACTGTTCAAGATCACGAATAGTAGATTCAGGCAATTGCTGCTCCGGGGGCATTTCGTAATCGCCTGTGTGTCGCACGGCCTGAACAAGAAGGCTGTCCTCGGGGTTGCCCGGTATGACCGCTGGGCCGGTATGCCCCCCGACGAGTAACGCTTCTCGATGATCGAGACGCAATCCACCAGACTGTTTCTTGATGCCGTGGCAACTTTGACAATGTGCGATCAAGACAGGCCGGATACGGGACTCGAAAAAATCATCCGCGACATCACCACTCTGGGCAATTCCGCTGCAGAGCAATTGGATTCCAGAGACGATACACGCCACCACGAAACCTCGAACGGGCAAACTTATTTCTCTGGAGAAGCAAATGGGAGGCACCGGGATTTTTCCAATCTCGACGTAAGGTGGGACTCGGGTGGAACAGTCTGATGGGCAACTGCGTTGCGGCGCAAGATGCCTCTTCACTCACCCGCCGAACGCGGGCAAGAAGCCTCAGCGTTTGAGAACAAAAACATGCTTTAAAGCTGGAGTACTGCGAATCGCTTCGTGCGCCATCAGTTTGCTAACAGGTTGGGTAATTCGGCTCGGTTTAAGCGGTGGGGCGGGCTGCCAAGCGGGCCTGGTAGCGCGGATTTCATCCTTACATTATAGGCAAGGTGCGTGATGCGATGTTTGATTCGTAGCCTTCTATTTTTGGTCCAAGGGCTTTTGATCGCTGGCCTGGGGATAGCCCAGGAAGCGGATTTCGTGACGGTGACACCGGAGCGATCGTACAGTGATCCGTACACCGGCGACTTGATTTTCAATGGAAACATCGCGCCACTTGAACAAAAGATGAACAATTTCTACATCCGGAATGCGGATGGGGTGATCGAAGTATCGCTTGAGGCGGATGCAAAGATTGGATTGCAATCTCGCGTTCAAAGAGGGGGGTTGAATCAGGTGAAGTGATCTGCCAAGCGGGAGACCAAATCCATCGTTTTGAATTACCAAAGGCTTTGTACGTTCGGCGTAACTTTCAAGACGCCACAGCCGTGCATGATTACTTGACAAAGGGATCGAAGCCAATCGCTGATGGAAAGTTGTACATCGATCCCACTCCTGATCATCTTCCCACTCAATACCAGCCATGGATTTCTGGAAGATTCGTTCGAGAGAATGGTCGATTCATGGATGTAAAAATTGGTGATGAGATTTATCAAATCGGCACTCAGGGCCATGACGGCCAACATCGAATCATGGGCCTTTTGAAGCGAGCAGACATCCAGCCCTTCACTCAGCAGGCACTCGTACACGAACATCTCGAAGGTGATGTTTTCCACGCCAGTGAAATGACACCGCGTTTGCTTGAAGATCCAGCCGGTAAAGATGATCCAGAGTTGCCTCGCTACCTGTTCCTTGGTGATTCAATTTCAGGGGAATATGACAAGTCGTTGCGTACCGAATTGAAAAGGCGATTGAATGTCTATCATCCACCAACGAACTGCGGCCCCGTAAAAAAAGGTGTGCAGAACATTGTGCAGTGGTTAGGTGCCTACGATCAACGAAGATTGCAATGGGATGTGATTCGCGTCAATTTTGGTCACTGGAAGTCCCAAAAAACGAAAGAGGAATACCAGTCAGGGCTCGAAGCAGTCCTTTCAGAGTGAAGAGAAACAAAGGCCAAGTTGGTGCTTGTGACAACAACGCCGATTCCACGCGGTTGTCCAGGACCACAACCGTTGCAGAGCGATGGCCGGGCACCAGGACGAGCCCAACAAACCATGGCCCGTTTTATCAACCCTTGCGCATTAGGGGTGATGACCAAGCACTAGGAGATTGGCATCTGTGATCAGCACGCGTTGCTGTCCAGCGAGCCGCTCTACGCAACTTGGCTGGAAGCTGCTGGGACCGCTGATAAAAGCAACGAGAACAGCTATGGTGATTTGCACATTAGAGGAATCCTTGCCGAGCCCGCTGGCAGGGCTTTAGCCCACAGAGTGCTTGAGATCTTGGGGCAGAAGGAAATCGCCTTGGCTACCTCGCGTCTGACCGGTGATGAACATGACCCTGATCGTCAACGTCCGGCTTGGCTTCGACCGGTATCTTTCGCGAGCTAGAACGTTACTTGTTGACATCCACTCGGATCTCACCGACCGAGTAGCTCATAGCAGCTTTTTGACGACACGGGGTTGAAATCGCATCAACGTGCCTACGGCTCGGCCCGGCTCACACTTTTGGAAAACCGGATAAAACCCACGAAAAGTGTGCGGCAAAGTTACTTTCATTCGGCCAGCGATCACGCTGCTTCCTGCAATCCTTCCTTGTTCGTTGATTGTGGGTTTAAGCATCCATCACCGTGAAAACGGCCTGCTCAAGGGAGAGGCAGAAGTTGCAAACCATCAACGACGACGAAGCCGTCAGTGTCGCGATTAGACACCGTGACTGTCACGACGTCTTCAATCCGATACGTTCCCAATGACTTGCCGGTACCGTCTCGCTCACGCTGATTAACAAAGTGCTCTTTCTTAAGATCGCCATTCGTTACGGTGACACAAGTTTTCGTAGAACGATTTGGGTTCGCGACGTACAAAAGCTTGACCTCGTAGTCGCCAGGCTCCGGCACTGTGAATTCGAAAGCCACCGTTTTTTCACCCTTGCCGCTGTTATTGTCATGGATGTAGGCGGGTCCGCACACAGACGCAAGGGTCCCGGATGTCCACACGCCCATCGTTTTGGCAGCGGCATCATCCACCACCAGTCCCGCAAGCTGCTTCGCCGGTTTCGTCGGTTCCTCTCGCCAGACCAGCCGTTGCTTATCTCTTTCCAGCTGTGCCGACAGCTTCGCGTATTCGAGATCTTGCACGGCAATCTCTTCGTCAATTGCCAATGCCGCTGCCGTCCCGGCACTCTGACCGAGGATCATAAAAACCGGTTCCATGCGGATGGAACCATAGGCGACGTGTGACGAAGAAAGACAGACCGGTACCAACAGGTTGCTGCACTCATGCTTCTTTGGAACGATCGAGCGATAAGAAACCGGATAGGGTCTCGAACATCCGTGCCCGAAGCCGCCCTCGTTGCGAACAGTCATTTCCCCGTCTTCCTCTACAGTCACACGTTGGCAGAAGTGAGAATCCATCGCGTAAGAAGCCAGTCCGACAGAATCACTCGCAATCTTTTTCGATTCGCAATCGGCCTGCGTGACCACATAATCGGACACCATCCGGCGGCCCTCGCGCACATACAGTTGATGGGGCCAATATCCCGTCTGCTGGAACTCGTTCGGGTCGAGACCAAAGCGGCTCACCCGATCTCGCAGTTCTTTGGGAACGCGGAGATCGTTCGCCAGAAAGTACATGAGCCCCTGCTGATAGTTAACATGATCCTGAAAGATCTGCTCCCGCAATGCGTACAGCTCGCCCAGCGGCATCGGCAGGCCACGACGCGGCGGCGGGAGTTCCGCCAGAGCTACGTGCTGGTAAGTACCGTCCGGCCACTGATAGTTACCGCCGACATAATCGGAAGAAAAACTCCCTGCATTGTTACTATCGCCGCGACGCATCTGAACAGGACCGTCGGTCATCGCGGCCACGGTGTAGTTCAGCGTCCAGCGAAGAGTTGAATCCGCATTGAGAAAGCGGGCGAGCAGCGCGTAGCGGACAGGATCATATTGACGAGGTTTGGGGAACGCTATTTTTCCTTCCTCGTTGGAAAGATACATCCGAAAGTTGTACGCTTGTACCCGATAGTCGCCGTCACCCGGCTTTCCGTACGCCTCTAGCGCAATCTCAGGAAGCAGACCCGATTGCGGATTACCCGGTTCCACATAAGGGCTCAGCGGGAGCCTGCAAAACTGGTAAACATCTTTCCAGGAGACGGTTTGCCACTGACCGGCGAGCGATTCGTTGTAAGCAACGGATGGTTCTCGGCCAACGTGATAAGAGACGTTGGCAGCCGCCAGCAGGTCACCTTCGTAGGTACTGTCTACGAACATCTCCGCCCGGATGATCTCTCCGGTTTCCATGGTTGCGGATACCACCCGGTTGTTTTCTAACTCAACGGACTCCAAAGCCCGCTCCAAGAAAACTCTAACCCCTGCCTCATCAAGCATCTCCAAGAATAGAGTCTCGGCCTCCGAAGGACGGAAATTACTTTCTCTGCCGATTCGATTGTAGAACTCTAAGGCCAAACCACCGATGGAATCTCTTCTTCCCAAATCGGTTGCCGTCAGCCCTCCCGACGTCATTCCGCCAACGTGTTGATTGAAAGACAACAGGATCGCGTTCTTGCCCTGACGCGCGGCCTGAATCGCGGCCGTTACCCCGGCAGGTGTTCCCCCGTAGACCGCAACATCACAGTCGATTAGGCGGTGCTCCCCTCGCTTCACTTTTTGGTAGTAGGATGCGGCGTGCAGCCCTCGCTGGTCGTCTTGCTGCGCCTCCAAAGGTGTTGCGGCAAGAACGACAAGAGTGGTCATTAACAGAAGGGCCAATTGTCTCGTCATGCGAATGCGTATGCGTTACTCGAGATAGAAACGATGAAGGTTACACGTCGACAATATAACACGCACGAAAGGAGCTGCATGAAAGGGGATTGGCAAGAGCCATGACTCAACTTGCTTGCGTATGAGAACACACTCGCACGCAACCCACCAAAACTCCAGCGGATGCCTGTCCCCTTTGCCGCTCCCCTTTGCCGCTCTTGTCCCCTTAGATCCCTCTTTTTGGCCCCAGCTTGGAAAGTCATGCATCCTACTGACTGACTGACTGACGGACGGACGGACGGACGGACGGACGGACGGACGGACGGACGGACGGACGGACGGACGGACGGACGGACGGACGGACGGACGGACGGA
>JAQWPZ010000018.1 GCA_029245125.1 Rubripirellula sp. | reverse complement strand
CTGCGAGCAGATGTTCACGAATCCATTTCCCTCGTCGAATCGGATCGTTGTCAAAATTTCCACTCCAAGCAATCAGCCATGCTGGATGGGTCAGGATTCCCGCCCGTTGTCCTGTTGGCATGCGGAATGGCTGCGTTGTTGGATAGTCCCAGGTTTCATGGTCGAGATTGTAAAAGTCGACGTACTGCCGCGAGCTTGGGCCTTCAATCGGAATTGGGTGTCGACCCTCGGCCTCCGCTTTCTGAACGTAATCGGTGTTGAATGCGAAATTCGCATCATTCTTGTTCGTCTTGATGTAGTGCATGTCTTGTGCAATGTTTTCAAGCGAACCAAGGTAAGCAACAAAGAATTCTTCGGTCGTCAATAGTCGTTTCAGTACGTCTCGGTCATCATCAAAAATGTGCATCACCAATTGATCTGCATCGTCGACCATGCGTTGCACCAAGTAGCGATCACCAAATCCGATACGCTTGGCATCTTTGAATACCTTGGGGGCATGGTGATACCCAAAGAATTCACGAAAGAAGCGAAGCGTTTGGGTGTTTTTAATACCGTGGTCTTCCGTGAACATTCGGTAGTTAGCCGTCGACATATTGTTCGCATCTAGAATCTCTTTCACGATACGCTGAATTTCACGCCGGTCTGTTAAGTCGTTGGCCGCGGCTGAGTTGCTACCCTGAGCAAAGCCACCACTGACAGCATGATCCAGCAGGCTCGAACGCGTTTTCCCATCTCGCGCAGTGACTTCGATTTGGCTCGGCCCTTTGTCGGTCAAGGCTCGCGCGATCGCAAACGCCAACTCCGTATCTGACAATCGACGGCGGCCATCCTTGGTGGTGGGACCAAGTCCAATCTCCATTCGATAAACAGCTTCGGGCTTCATTAAGATTGCTTGCAGCGTGACTTGTAGCCCGCTGGCATTGCCACCTGCGGCAGCCGCTTTGCGGAAAAAGTTGATCAGACTTTCATACTCTTCTGCGGTGGGGCGACGTTCCAGCAGCAAATCAAATTCAAACGCGATGGCTGCTTTTAATGCAGCGGGCGTCGGCATTTCAGTCGCTTGGAGGATTGGTTCGAACTCAGCTGGTGTTCGTTTTGCCTTCCTCTCTTTTGCCTGGTGATCACGGTAGGTGACTCCGGTGGTTTGGTACTCCGCCAAAGTCCGGCAATTCATCATCAGCAATTGGAGTGTCGCTTCGTCAGCGAATTGCTGTGCAGCGAAATCAGCGATCTCGCCACGAGACGCATCGAGTGGAAACGGTTGGTGGATTGCCGTCACTTCACGAAGATGGCGACCAAATCCATTCACGAATTCGTCATAGGCATACGGACTCAAACGCCACAGTCGTGATGGGGAAGACGCAGGCCCAGGGTTCGAACCATCGAAGAGTCGTTCGTGATTCACATAATTGCCAAATTGTGGTGAGTTCAGCTTGTGCAGCACTGCCGGTTCCTGGCCTTGGGAACGCAGCTTTGCAGTGATCCAGTTCTTGGCTCGCATGCTGGCGGCTGTGGGCAACTGTTCGGCATCGGCGGGTGGCATCGATCCGAGCGTGATCTGTTCAAGTACGTGCTGCCAGGTTTCTAGCTGCGAGTCATTTTCAAAATCTGCCGCTAAGTGATCCAACCGCAAGCCGGCTTCAGGATTCGTTTCCCCATGACAATCGACGCAGTGGGTTTGCAGCAACGACAATGCGATTTCGCTCTCATCGACTGCTGCAGTTGCCGAGGTCGGCACGCATGCCAACAGTAGGGCTAGCTTGAGGAAGGTTGGGTTCAGGAAGGTTAGGCATCTCAGCTCAAGCAAGGTGTGACTCTGGTATGGCGGGGTTTAAGTTCGAATCGGCAACCTGGGTTTACCGTCGCCTTAGTTTACCATAGTCGCTCTTTTGCTTTTATTCCGCCGTTTTGCCACATCGGAAACAGCCCGTCTTTTTGGGACGATAACGGACAGGGCTTTGTGTGCTTTTGTGAAGTTAGCAATCTTTGTTCGGTAAATTCGTTCCACTATTACGTTGTGGTTCGATTCGTAATGTTGTGCTGGAAGCGGGTGAGTCAAGGGTTTGTGAACGCCATCTTGGCAATGGGAGGGTGACGGTATTGGAAAGTTGATGAGTTGGCCCCGCCCTGCTTCTTTTTCCTCTAGGGGTTAAACTTTGTCTGGAGACTCATATCGACGTCGTCATTTTTGAGATCAGGATATTATGGGCGAAGCAAACGAACTGAAACCAAATACTCTCTTTCTTGAAGTGTCTGGTGCTGGTATTCCCGAAGTGGATGGTCTCTTTGTTCCCTCTGCGGCGCCTCCTACCGAATCAGAATCGGGAACGGTTTCTAGCCCCGGTTACTGGAATGGAAAAATGGCTTGGGATCGTGCGGACGGGAAATCCGCACGAAGCCCCTCGATTTCTTATTCCAATAGCTACAAATCTTGGAGGATTTGCCGTCTGGACGGGCATCTCGCTTACGACATGACTTGTGAGGATGACCTGCCACCAACTGACCGAGAGTGGCATGTCTACAAGATGGGGGTTGCTCCTGCACCAAAGCTTGTGCTGCACCATTGCGATCCCAGGCAGCCCTGTCCAAAGCCGAACGTTGTCTTCGTGATCGGCGGACCTGGTAGTGGAAAAGGGACGATGTGCGAGCTTGCAGAATCACAGCTGGGTTGGGTTCATTTGTCGACAGGTGACTTGTTGCGTTCGGAGCGGGAGGCAGGTGGGGCGACCGCTGCTACGATCAAAAAGTACATCACTGCGGGAGAATTAGTCCCCAACGAAATCATCGTGACCTTGCTTAAGAACGCGATGGATACTGTGACTCGGACGACCGGCAAAAATAATTTTTTGATCGATGGTTTTCCCCGGTCCTTGGCGAACCTGGAGGGTTGGAATGAGATTTTCGGTGCGGAATCTGAGCTTCCGAAAATGTTGTACTTCGAGTGCCCTTTCCCGACCCTCGAAAAACGAATATTGGGTCGCGCTAAGTACAGCGGCAGAAGTGATGACAATGTTGAGAGCTTGAAGTTGCGGTTTGATACGTTCAAGGCAGAGACGTTACCAACGGTTGAATTCTTTAAGGGCAAGAGAAAGTGCGCTGAAATTGATACCAGTCAAGATCGCCAAGCGGTGTACGCGGAGGTGGGAAACCAGCTCGCTGAGCACACCGATAAGACGTTGTCTGAAAGACCGCTTACCGAGCGAGCAGAGATCCTGCTCGGGTTGAGGCCGTATCCAAAGTCCTAGATCGTTCGCCAGTGAGATCGTTCGCCAGTGAGTGAGTGCGTCGACCATCACGGTCGCGGCGTGAATCTAGCTCGCGAGTCTTGTCGCATTCCAGACCCAATGCTGTATTTTAGTTTCGGATGCAGGATTTCGGATGATGCTGGTGAGCTGCTGCCGCATTGCCAGGTCACCGCAATTTGCTGATCTTGTTCGTGCCGCGTCGCTTTCAGACTGAACGGTAACGGGCAGCGGTATCCGGCGATTGCTTTGTTGTTCCACCGATTCTTCTCTTTCGATTAAGCTTTCACGGCTTGGGCGGCAATGGGAATCGCTTGGGCGAGACTTGATCCGGCTGCGATTGGTCAATCACTGTGATCGGTGTTGGTTCGAGGCTGCAAATATCGATTGCGTTAACCAACTATGTCGGTCACGACGCGGGCAGGATCGACGCCAGTTAGCCCCAAGTCGAGCCCTTTGAACTTGAACTTGAAGCGATGGTGGTCGATGCCCAGAAGGTGCAAGACAGTGGCATGTAGGTCTCGGACATGAACAGGGTTCTCAGCAACGTGGTATCCATAGTCGTCAGTATTCCCAAAGGTGAGGCCAGGCTTCGTGCCTCCCCCTGCCAGCCACATTGTAAAACCGTGCGGATGGTGGTCACGGCCATAGGTTTTGCCTGAGACTTGAGCGACCGGTGTTCGACCAAATTCGCCACCCCAAATGACCAATGTGTCCTTCAATAGGTCTCGCTGCTTGAGGTCTTTCAGTAACGCGGCAATTGGTTGGTCGGCAGCAGCGCACTGGCGTTTGTGCTCGCGTTGGATATCGGTATGCGAATCCCAGCCACGATCGTAGAGCTGTACAAAACGAACACCGCGTTCGACGAGTCGCCGTGCCAGCAGGCAGTTGTTCGCGAAGGAGGCTTTTCCCGGATCAGCACCGTACGATTTGAGTGTCTGTTGCGATTCCTCGTTCAGATTTTTCAATTCTGGCACACTGGTTTGCATCCGATAAGCCATCTCGTAGGAAGCGATTCTTGCCAGTATTTCGGGGTCGCCAACTTGCTGATGTTGTTGCCGATTCATCCATGCCATCAGATCGAGCTGGTTGCGACGTTCGGAGCGTGATACACCGCCGGGGTTCTGGAGATGAAGGACCGGATCAGGGCCATTGAGGAACGGCACGCCCTGATGTCGGGAGTCGAGGAATCCATTTCCCCAAAAACTTTGTAGTAAAGGCTGTCCATCGTCTGCGCCGGAAGTCAGCACGACGTAGGCGGGAAGGTTCTGGTTTTCACTGCCAAGTCCATAAGAGAGCCAGGCACCCAGGGTCGGTCGACCGAACAGAGTGGAGCCACAATTCATCATGTTGACGCCGGGGTCGTGAACGTTCGTCGTGGTCTTCATCGACCGAATCACAGTCAAGTCGTCAGCAACGGTCGCCAAATGCGGCATCAGTTCAGAGATGATGGTTCCGGATTCACCGTGAGGTTTAAACTGGTATGGCGATCCTTTCAGTTCTGGCATTCCTCGAATCAATGCGAAAGCTTGATGATCTTTCAGTAGTTCGGCAGGGATCTTTTGGCCTTCCAGCTTGTTCAAAAGTGGCTTGGGATCGAATAAGTCGACGTGGGAGGGGCCGCCAGCCATGAACAGAAAAATCACCCGTTTTGCCCGTGGGGGATGATGTGTTTCGCGGAGGATTCCCCGGTTGACGTTGCTGTGACCCTCCGTGACTTCGCCGTTGTGGCTGCCTTTGGAATCGTCGCCGCGAGCTTCCAGGCCCATCATCGATTGGAGCGCGATCGATCCCAGCCCCAACGCAGATTCTTTCAGGAATGTGCGGCGAGCGATTGCCGTTTGGGTTGGATCAACTTGATTCATGGGCGTGTGATCGTTTCGTCAAGGTTCAAGAGCACGCTGCAGACCAAGTTCCAAATCGCTTGTTCGTCCGTTTCTGTTTCGTCAGCATGCCGGGTTTGTTCAGCATGCCGGTTTTGTTCAGCATGCCGGTTTTGTTCAGTGATAAATTGGATAAACCGATCACCTTCGGCGGCACTTGGTGATCGTCCGAGTGACAGCCGAAATGCACGTTCCAATCGCTTGCGGTCATCCTGTTTTACTTCCCTCAGTAGGCGGGCTGCGAACGCGGTACTTGCTTCGTGAAAGATGGGATCGTTCATCAATACCAAGGCTTGAGTGGGAACATTTGCAATGGTACGTCGTGTGACACAGTTTTCGCGGGCCGGCGCGTTCAATAATTCCAGGGTGGGATGCAATGCCATTCGACGCCAGTAGGTGTACATTGACTTTCGGTGCCGCGCATTCCCTTCGCTATTGCTCCATTCACCGGGCAGGGCCCGTTGCTGCCAGTAATTTTCCGGGTGTGTTGGAAAGACGGGTGGACCGCCAACTTGGTGAACAAGCAAGTCACTAACCGCGAGTGCTTGGTCGCGAATCTGCTCAGCCGGCAGCCGATTGCGCGTCATGTAGGACAGCAGCAGATTCTCGGGATCGTCTCGCTTTGTCACCGGCGGAATTTTGGCTGATTGTCGGTAAGTCGCCGATGTGACGATCAGGCGATGGAGGTGCTTCATGTCCCAGCCACTTTGAACCAACTCGACTGCCAGCCAGTCCAGCAATTTAGGATGGGTTGGTGGGCGTCCCTGCGCACCGAAGTCATCTGCGGTCGCAACGATTCCTCTCGCAAAGTAATTCTGCCAGATTCGATTCACGACCACGCGTGCAACGAGAGGGTTTTCGCCATTGACGAGCCATCTCGCAAAGTCGAGCCGATTGCGGGGTTGGGATGTGTTCGTCACAGCAAAAACATTCGGCACCGCAGGTGAGACTTGGTCACCGGCGGTTAGGAAGTTTCCGCGTCGATGCACAAAGGTTTTGCGTGGTTCGGAACGCTCACGCATGATCGGCACGTTGGTGACGATCTGTCGAGGCTGTTGCGCATCTAGTTTTCGCAGCTTGGCCTTCAGTTCGTTGACTCGTTTGCTGGCTTCACCGTGCAAGAACGAATTGGCGATTGCTTGGTCACTGAGTTGTACTTCACTCAACTCGCCCTCAAACCGGTATGCGTCTGGTTCTTTGGTTCCTCGGTATCCTGCCCCAATCGCAAGACGTCGGTCGGATCGAGCAATCGAAGCTGGAATTGCACCTGTGATTTTCACCATTGGGTCTTCGATTCCGTCAACGAACAATCGGATCGATTTACCTGCAACGAATTCGACAGCGACACGGTGCTCGTGTCCGTTGTTAACGAGCTGACTTCCGTAAGCGGTTGCTCCGGCGAACGGGTGACGTTTGGAGGAAACCCAGAAATAGAGATGCCCTGGGCGGCTGCCTTCGTCATCCTCACCACCGATGCCGAACGCGTAACTACGTTGTTGTCCACGCCAGTCGTACTTCGAGGCGATGTCTGCAACTGTCGCTTTGGTGCGGATTTTCGCGGCAACGGTTAGGTCGTTGGTTAGATTGTATTGGTTGGGATCCTGGACGACTGCGTGTTGGTCCCAGTGGCCGATGACATACTTCGCGTCAATTGGTGGCGCCGGCGGTAACGATTCGATCGCAATCTCTAATTCCGTTTCCAGCTTGTTTCTGGCGTGCCCAACCTCACCATTCTGTTTGGAAGTGATGGTGTATTCCATGGTCGGCCCACCCTGGCCGTGTCCAGAACCACGATGCTCGATATTATTGAACAATGCAAAGAGTGAGTAGTAATCTCGCTGGCTAATTGGATCGAATTTGTGATCGTGGCACTGAGCGCATTCCAGGGTCAAGCCGAACCAGACGCGGCCGATGGTGTTGATGCGGTCGATGACACCTTTGATTCGGTATTCTTCAGTCTGATAGGTCACTCCTTTCGCTTGCGGAGCATTGCGATGAAATGCGGTGGCAAGTGTTTGTTGGCTTGTTGCGTCTGGAAGCATATCTCCGGCTAGCTGCAGAATCGTGAATTGGTCGAACGGCATGTTGCGATCGATGGCTTGGACGACCCAGTCGCGATACGGCCATATGTCGCGAGGTTTGTCGTCCGCAAATCCGCGGGTGTCGGCGTATCGAGCCAAGTCGAGCCAGTCCTGGGCACGCCGCTCAGCGTAGGCGGTCGTGCTCATCAATCGATCGACCAGTTGGTCGTATGCGTTGGGTCGCGAATCGTTTCGAAACGCCTCGATCTGTTCAGGCGTCGGCGGCAGGCCGGTGAGATCGAGTGTCAGTCGGCGAATAAGGGTTTCTCGATTTGCAGGTGGTGATACTGGCAAATTCTGCTGTTGCAGTTTCTCACGCACGAAGCGATCGATGGGATGATTGGAACCGAGAGTTTTGGACGACGCTTCGAATCTGACAATTGGTAGTTGCGATCGGCGAGGTGGAACGAATGACCAATGTTTTTGGTACGCTCCGCCCTCGGCGATCCATTGCGTTAGGATTTCTTTTTCCTCACCTGCCAACGGTTTGTTCAGTTCTGGCGGTGGCATGATTTCGGATTTGTCCTCGCTGTTGATGCGGCGGACCAATTCGCTCAAGTTTGGTTTGCCCGGAACGATGGCAGCTCCTTGCTCGCTCGTGCCGTGCGCTGAATCCTGCCGATCCAATCGCAAGTCGGCTTCGCGTGAATGCTCATCTGGCCCATGACACGGATAGCAACGATCGGCTAGCAAGGGCTGGACATCGCGATTGAAATCGAGCATATCCTTTGCGTAGGCGGCTGCGGATGAAGTGGTAACAAGGATCGCAGCGAGGATGCAAAAAACGGCGATCCGCAACTTCGCGTGGAATCCAGATTTCGTCACAAACATGCGGAGTCGAGTTGCGTGGGTACATGTTTTCACTGGGTGATTTTGTGTGCTTCTTGCATGAATGCATGGCACACAGACTTCATTGCCAGCGGGAGAGTTTTCGCCCGAACGAATTTTCACGAACCGCCCAAGCGTCATAAGTTGTAGTCGTGGAGATCCCTCTGGTGGGCGACACCAAGTGGTGGAATGTTTGTTCGATCGTGATTCATGCTTCCGCGGCATTGATGATTTTGATCGCTTGGTGGACGCCGTTGCGGAAGCGAAGAGGCGGATTGAGGGATGCTTTGGAGTGCGATTTGATTGCAGCGGCGACCTGTTGGAATGCCTGTTGGAAATCGACTGCCCTCTCGGATTCATGTAAGCGTCGCTGCTGCCGATCGTAGAGTCTTGGCCACGAAAGACCAATCAATTTTGTTTTGGCGGCACGTGCCTCATGCACTGAATTATATCCACCACCGCCGACGATTATAGATACGCCGCGAATTGCTTGAAAAAACGGCCAGAAACGGAGCGTGATCGAGTCTGATTGTGAGTTTTGGCAAGTCTTGTCATCCGCACGTTGACCGAGCGTGGCAAATCGAATGTTGGCGATTGATGCAAACTCGGTTGTGAGTTTTATCGCGAGGCTTCGCATCTGCTCAATTTCATTGGTTCGTCCGCAGCCAATTACAGCGACGACAGGCAGCGCATCCGATTCGACTCTAAGCATCTGTCGTGCATCGGTAGCATTTAGTAGTTCATGCTGATCGCGGATTAACCAAGGGTCAGTCCGCACAGCATGGGTGAGATCGTCCAAGGGAGCTGCTTCACCAGGCACGAGCAATCGATCATAGTGCTGGACGAACTCCTGTAATTTGTATTGCGCGCAGTACTTGGGATTTAGATCCCGATGTACAAGAATCTTGCGACAGTCTAACTCCGGCAAGATTGTGGCAAGTTCACCGCCCAGGCCTCTAGGGAATGTGTCAACGACGAGTGTGTCAAAACGTTCGTTCTGAATGAGCTTTGTCACCTCAGCAGCCGTCTTATCACGACTGAGGGTTGAACTGAGTTTCAGAACACGACAGCCCTCTCCCAATTCGTCTGAGATTGGCAACGTTTCCGCAAATGGGCTGTTGGTCAGTAAGACGATTTCGGGAGGCAACATAAATTTGCCTTGCCCGCTATCACGTACTGCCGCACGTGACAGTGCAACGGCGCGATTGAGGTGGCCCATGCCACCACCGAGCGCGTATACCAGCCAGCGACGGCCCGACGAACTCGCTAATTCCATTCAGCTTTCACTCATGTCGGATTCAAAGCCCTCGTCCATTTCGCTGGCGAGGCTTTCCGAATCAGCTTCGGTGAAGTCATTCGGGTCCGCACTACGAGTTCCGTAGTGGTTGTCGTGGTAGACGCTGCCGTAGTAGTAGCCGCCATAGAAATAGGGTTCATCGTAATCGTCGTGATCCCGCCGGCTGCTGCGACTGGCTCCCCTTTTTTTACCCGGGTTGCGTTGTAGATCTTTTTTGGTGCAAGACGTGCAAAGGACATCGCCTGGATGATCGACGATTTCATGCGAGTGGTCTTGGCAAACTGGTTTCTGGCAACGGCTGCAATTTGCAGCGGATGCCAGGAAACATTCGTGGCTGAACAGAAACCCCGATTTCTCGTTGCAGATCCCTTGATTCCATGTTTTTGCCATCGTTGCGTCTCTCCCTATAAAAAGCTTGGTGCCCGAGGGGACTAGTGATCGCCCGAAATAATCAGCATGGTCATGAGTCCCGTCCTCAGTGGCAAGCTTTCGATTGCTTTCAGTCCGAGGCAACTCACGGCAATGGTTGGAACTTTATCTTTGGTATAGAAGACCGTCTGGTCTGCGGCGTCGCGAACAGAGGTCTTGTCTTCTTTCAGTTTGATTTTGAACTTGCTGTTTTCATCGCCGTCTTCGATTTCGAACCCGTAATCGCGGACCTTGATTTTGTAAATCAGTTCGTCTTTGCCAGTCTCAAGTTTCCAGTCTCCGTCTGATTGTCGCTGGAGTTTCCACAATTCAATTTCTTGGGCGGCATCTTCAATTTTGTATTTACCGTCGCTCGCAATCACATATCCCAGCACGACGTCGTCGGTGCCTTTGATTTTGAGTTTGTTCTCGCTGACGTTGAAACGGGCGACTTCTTGTTCGTTTGCATCGACGAGTTTCGCACCGTCATCCTTTGGTTTGATCGAAAAGGCGACGTTTCCATCGGTCGCTTTGAAGGTGAGTTTGCTCGCTAGTCCGCTCGCTGGCGTGGCCACCGGTTGTTCCGTACCTGCGGTCGATTCACGCTGGTCGCTAATGGCGGTTGCCTCGCGAGCCTCGCCACAGCCCGCGAGCAGCAAGCAACAAGCAGAAATCAGCATCAAGCTGCAGCGACGAAACGGTGGCGTCGTTGTCGCACAGCAATCGTCATGTCGAGCGTTCATGGTCAGGCCTTTTTTACTTAGACACATTCAGCAGGCGGTACATGCTCAAGAACATCATTGCCATCCAATTGACGCCATCCTTGGCTGGGCGTTTTGTTTTCGGACCTACCGCATCCCATTTGGATGATGTCGTGGTTCGCAACGTGAGTTGATCCCCATCTGCGGTGACTGATTTTAGATTCACCCACGACGGGAGTTTGATGGCGTTTTTGATGTGGTTGTATTTGTTCCGCGCCTGCGGGTATCGCTTCTGCTTGATCTTTAGATTGACGATCGCTTCACTGCTGTTCTTGGTTTTGTATTTGTGTTTTAGTTTTCCGCTTGCGCTTCGCTTTGTGCGGTGTCGATCTTGCTGCTTTTCAATCAGAGTTATTGTGTACTTCGTACCATCGACAAAATTTCCTCTGACTTCCAACCATCGGTCCATATAGAACTTGACATTCCAGTAGCTCACCTTTCCTTTACGGAGGAGCTTTTGGGAATGGTTGTGGGGCCGGAAATCTATCTTTGCCTCAATGTGGGCTTCGTCAGCCATGTCTTTGTCTAGCAGTTTCAACAGCCCGTGAAGGATCTCATAGCGGCGATCCTCTAAATTCGAATGCTTGGCATTCATCGCGAATCCAGTGATGGATAGAATTGCACCGATCCCGCCAACTGCGATTACGGCAGTTTTCGCAGCCTGACTGCCTCTTGGGGTACCTAGAACAAACAACAGGCAAACGGCTGCCAGACACAGGCAGGCGATGCCGGTGTAGCCGACGATCCTGAAAATTTGACTTCGCTTTTCGTTATGCTTATCAAAGTGCCGCAGGAAATTCAGGTCGGCGAGCAAGGATTTGACCGTTCCCTTGCTTTGGTAGACCAAGGTTTTCCTGAACTTGGCTTCGTCGAATGACGCGCTTGGTGCTGGTGCGACAGCTGTGGTTGCCGCTGCTGCCCCGATCGCCGTCGAGACATGGGGCTGCGTTTTATTTTTCTGAGATGTCGAGTGGGTGACGCTGTCTTTTTGCGGCGCGACGGTTTGGGGGGCATCGCCATCGCTATCAAGCAGAGTTCCCAGCAAGGTATTCAGTGCGTCACGCTCTTCATCGGTGATCACGCCATCCGCTTCAGCGGCGGCAAGTTCAGCGCGGTATTTCGCTTTGCCAGCACGATTGAGTATCTCCTTTTGCCGACTCGATGAAATTTCAAGCCGCCTTGCGATTTTGTTCGTATGGGCTTCTTCTTTGTCGGTGATCACATGATCTTTTAGGGATTTTACAAACACGGTCGCGAGCAGTTTTGCGGCCACTGCGTCGGCCGTCTCGCGAGAGACATCGCATGTGTCGACGAATTGAGAGAAGTTGAAATCAGCTTTGGAAGCGTTAAGAGCAGCTACCAAGTCCTTTTGGAAACGAGTCTCAAGCTCTTTTTTGGCATCCATATCAGCATCTCTCTTGTCACGGAGTTTTTTCTCCGTTGTCTCGAGTCACGCGGAAGACAGGAACTTTTGCACCCCAGTCAATTCCCTCAAGAAGGATTTGAGCAAAAGTGGTTGCGTAAGTTTCGCCCTTGATAGCGTTGCGAGTATAACGGATGAGTCAGCCGCGCGTGGGGCATGCTTCGATTTGAAAAAACAACTACGATCGTAGATGCCGTGCAGTCGCGAGGTAACGATAGGTATCTTTGTAATATGTAACTGCACAAAACGAGGATGAGAATACCTTGGGTCAGTCGTCGTTGCGTACGCCAATCGTCTATGCGTCATTTGACCGGTTTCCGTCTCCGAAAGGTGCGGCTACCCATATCGAAGCGTTTGTTTCTGCTTTGGGACGACACTTTGGGAATGTTGATCTGTTGACGATTCAATCCGAGGCTGCTGCGTTGGCGGCAGGTGGCTTGTTTTCTCATGCGACGAAATCTAACTCGCAAGACGCATCAGACGAAAATTCGTTCGCGGCAGTTTGGACGACAGCAGGTGTGACGCATCATCCCATCGAGGCACTCGGCGCAAACTTGTTTGAACGTGTGCTTTGTTATCGGTCGCAAAGTGCAAATTGGTGGCGGCGACGGTTCGGCGAGCAAAACGAGAATCTGCCAGTTGTGCACTTTCGGTCGATCTTCGAAGGTTATCCGATTGCGCGGCAGAAGGAGCGTTTCTGTCGAAAATTGGTCTTTGAAGTGAATGGCTTGCCGTCGATTGAGCTGAAGTATCGCTATCCAAACGTTGCTGACGATGCGGAATTGCACCGTAAGCTGCATTGGCAGGAGCAGGTTTGTTTAGACGCTGCCGATCTAGTTTTGACCGTCAGTCAGGTGAATGCGGAGCATTTGGTGCGACGTGGTGTTCGGGAGGAACGAATTTGTGTGATTCCCAATGGAGTTGACGTCGACTTGTTTTGCGAGGGCCTTGTTCGTCCGCCGAGGCAGACGAAAGAGGATCCAATGCGAATGCTGTATTCTGGCACGATGTCCTCTTGGCAAGGTGTGTCTGTTGCGATTGAAGCGTTGCGGCTTGCGAGACGAGACTTCCCTGCCACGCTGACGCTGGTTGGGCTTGCCCGTCCACATCAGCGTCGGAATCTCTTGAATCTGGCTTTTGAGTTGGGGGTCAGTGACTCCGTGACCTTCATGGAGCCTGTTTCAAAACAGGTGCTTGCAAAGCTGCATCAAGAAGCAGATGTGGTGATCGCTCCCCTAACTCGCAATGACCGCAATCTTGTTCAAGGCTGTTGCCCGCTAAAGGTATTGGAAGCAATGGCAAGCGGAACTCCCCTCATTGCCAGCGATATTCCGGTTGTTCGTGAGCTAGTGACTCACGATGTCGAAGGGTTGCTGGTGAGACCTGGATCTGCGAAAGCCATCAAGGATGGGATGCTTCGGCTTCGATCTGAAGTTGGCCTCGCTGATCAGCTTCGCGCGGGCGCGAGATCACGCGTCGAAGGGGAGTTCACCTGGGCGCGGGCGCAGGCCGCGCTCGTGAACGCCTACGAGGAACGTCTTGAGCTGTTGGTTTGCTAGCCGGTCAGCTTTTTCAGTACTTGACTGAGGCGTTCGGCTTCTTGCTCGTCTTGGAAGTGATCGATGACCCGTTGGCGGGCAGCTTTCGAGATCGCATCACGTTGTTCTGGAGCCATGTGGAGGACTTCTAAGATCGCTGTGCCAAGGTTATTCAAGAGTGCCTTTTGAATTAAGAAACCACTCTCTCCATGCACAATCGCTTCCGGAATTCCTCCCGCGTCACTGGCAATCACAATTTTTCCGCATGCCATTGCTTCCAGGACGGCGTTGGGTAGGCCGTCCCAAACCGACGGTTGCAGAACGACATCGCAAAGGTGGAAATGGTGGGTGACTTCTTCTTGGGTTTCCAAGTTTCCGCTAACCAGGATTCTGTCAGCGGCTTCGGGGTGTTCCGCAGCAAAGGTCGCCAAGTGGGTTTGTTCGCGAGGCCGAATTTCACCGATAACAAGCAGGCAAGCCTTTTGCGTTTGCTGGACCTCAAGCAATGCCGAGAGGATGAAGGGGAGCCCTTTCTTGTGCCGGAGTTCGCCACAAAAACCCAGCACAACTTCGTCCGGGAGAATGCCAAGGCGATCACGTAGCGGACGGTTATTGATGGTCGACGCTTCGTTCTCGGTCGAACCGGTGCTCCTGTGGTTTTCTAGATAACTGTGATTTCCTGCGTTACTGTGATTTCCGCTGTCACTGAGAGTCTCGCTGTCACAGTGAGTCTCGCTGCCACTGCGTCTTGCTGGGCGGAAGATTTCTGCATTGACTACGTTGGGAATCACAATTGGCTCGCTCTGTTTATTCAGCAGCATTTCTACTTTCTTCGCGAGATCTCCGGAGACGCAACTCACGACGGTGGCGCGGTCGAGCGTCCACATCAATCGTGCAAAGTCACCCGGCGGAAACATCAAGCGGTCGATGTCGTTCCCTCTTGCACTGACTGTGGAGTGAATTCCAACAGACTCAGCAAAGACGACCGCCATGTAGCCAGCGGGATAAACATAGTGTCCCCACGTCGCAGAATACTGAAACTGTTGATGTAGCCATTCGAGCACATTTGTCGTGTGTTGCATCGACAAATCCATATTGGAGAAGAGCCCCAGGCGGTGAACGATGACTCCCGTGCTCTTTCCGTTTGGGGCGGTCGATTCAACCGTCTCTAAGACTCCCGGGGAAAGTGTTTTGGTCCAAGCCAGCACATGAACATTCCAGCCCAGACGCGCGATCGCTTGGGCTGTACGAGACGCGCTCCGAGCTACACCGCCAATGTCAGGCGGAAACCGCTCCGCGATCATCAATAAATTGGGGACGGTTGGGCTGATGCTCATTCTGCGTCTGCTTTGACGGTTGGTGGAATCATGAACGATGCGAGAGCGTGAATCAGGATAAGTGTTGTAGCTGACTGATTGCTAGAGTTTTACGCAAAGTGCGTTTGAACGGTAGGAATGTTCGCTAATCAATCGAGTTGAAACAGAGTTTTGAATCCCCCTGTTCTTTGGGGATCCACCTCAAAACATCTCGCAGGCGTTGTATGAACCGATTTTAGGTTAACGCCAGGGGAAGATTGAACGGATGAATGAAGACTTGGCACCAAAGCGTTTCGCGTCATCCCGATCCAGACGCATTTTTCGCATCGCTTTCGTTCGAAAGGAATCTCCCTTCGGCTTCTTTTTAAAGTTGTGCATCGAGCGTTCGAAGGAGCGCGGCTTGGTGGTGTAGTCATCAGCGTACGCTGGCCAAAACAGTTCCGGTGCATAGAGTTGCTGGACGGCATCAAAGATCCAGCCAGAATCACAGTACTCTGTTTCGATTCCGGCTTTCATGATGCCATGAATTTGTTCAAAGTTGCCGCCGAAATTGCGGTAATAAATCCCTTTGCGTTGACGCGAAATCGATTCGCTTTCGGTGCGGTGTTTCAGCTTGCGGCCGTTGAATGCTTTTCGATATTGCATTGGATCCGGCCAGCGATTGATCGTCGGATGTTGAACCACGGTATTCTCGTTCTCCCACAATCCGCGGGCAATCAAGTGGGATGTTTGGCGGTCATAAAATTCGAGCGGGATCGTATCGAAATCGATCGAAATCGATCTTGCTAAAAAATCGAGCACAAAGTCATCCGGATATTGCGGGTACTTCGCCGCGTACTTCATCCAAAGATCAATGAAGTCAAGTTTGGTGTCGTCCAGCATCAAGACACCCGATGAGAAACCTTGTGATTTTCCCGTCTCGTAGACAGAGATCAGTGGGCTCGTCCAACACGGCGGGATCGGTTTGACAATCCGGCATTCAATATCGAGCCAGAGGACCTGGGGATATCGCTTGAGCATGTTGCGGATAAAGGTGATCTTGAAGTCAAAGGCTTGGATCAAATTGTCGAACTCGCGTTCAACACCTTCGCAATGCAATCGATAGCCGAAACGCTCGCAATCTTGTTCCAGTCCTTTTGCGAAACATTCAAACTTTGGAGTGTAATACGAGATTACCGTGAATGGAGACATGAAGAGTTTCTTGCCTCGGGTTAAACGTAATCGTAGTGGCGGAGCAGGTTGACGGCGTTATCGTCTGCTAGTAATTCATCGATGCGATTTTTCGTGGATGCTGAACGCCATCTGCCAATTCGCTTTGTTGTTGGCGCATGTGCCGGAGAAAACCAAGCGTTGCTTTTCTTGACGGTTGCAAACGATGGGTAGAGTTCGATCTGATCTGAGGAATCGAGGGTTAGGAAATCGCAGATTGTTCGAGTCATCTCGCGGAAGCGGCTGACAAGATCTTCGTAACGGAGAGTCAGGACCTGCGGGTGATTTTCAAAAGCTATTCCCGCTTCAACCTCTTGTACCCAACGCTGTGGCGACACCCAAAAGTTTGACGGATCGTCGGGGTGAACAGAGCAAACAACATCGCGTCCATCCCTGACTACATTGAACAAGCGAGCAGTAGGTCCCAGGTACATCAAGATGCGTTCGAAGAAGAGAATGTTCTTTGGCGTTTTTTCGCACCAGTATCGACAGTTGGATGCATCAATTTTGAGCTTGGCGAGATGCTGGTGAAGTGTTGTGGTATCGAGATCAGATTCCCAGTTTGGGTGCGGGTCATAGGCGGTGGGGCAGAGTGACTGTGTTTCGATTGGTATCGCCGCAATCTGTGGATGGCCCGACAATACGGACAGTAATAATGTGGTGCCTGATCGAGCACAGCCGCCGATCACAATTGGATCGACATGTCGGAGCGTCTCCTGATCAGCCCGCCTTGAAAAGAAAGCACGTAAGCGGGCTGTTGGTGATTGGGTTCGGTTGCGAAAGACCATTGCGGGGTGCTCTTGTGCACGGAAAACATCAGGCAATTTCCGTTAGCGGCAAAATTGCGGTCTCCTCACCGTTTCCAAGTTTAAACTCTATTCGTCGCGTTTGCAGGGTTTCGCGTTAGCCACGACAATAATTGCGACGGAAGAAAACAATGGCGCCCAAGGTGAGGACGGCGGCCCAGCACCATTGCCAACCAAGTGCTTGCAGAATCTTGGTGTCGTGCCACGACAATTGGTTCCACAGCATATTTTGGAAGCCCGTCATGGCCCAGTAGGTCATGGTGCTTCGACATACTGTATCGAGTAGCGTGGGCAAATTCATCATTTGCAATGGAAACCAACAGCCTCCCAGCGCTGCCATCATTAGGATCAGCAAGGAGGCGAGGCTTTCGGCTTGCTTGCTAGACCGGCTAATCGCAGCCAGGAACATCCCAAATGCAGCTCCCGCTACGACCCACGAAAGCGACAGGACAATCAGCGTGATTGGATCTCGAAAGAGTCCGACGCGAAACATCCATTCGCCATAGGTGAACAAGATGGCCATTTGCCCGAGGCCGATGATCAACACAAACAGGAATTTTCCCAGCAAGATCGCGTTCCAAGAGATGGGCTGCGAGAAAAGTCGCTTCAGTGTCCCCTCTTCACGCTCGGTAAGGAGAACGCTGCCGCAACTTGTGAGGGCGAACAGTAGCATCATCACCGTCATGCCCGCGACACTTTGAGCCTGTTGATACGTGACCTGTTTGCCGCGATTTGGTGGTGAGATGTCCTTTGTCTCGATGGGCATTAATTCCTCCATCAAGCCGAGCATCGATTCGCCTGCATCGTGGCTGTTCGTCGTCGGTTGTTCGGCGACTTGGTCGGGTTCGTTCTCGCTTTTCGTTTCAGATTCACGAATGTCAGGTTGGTCTTCACCCTGGTCGTCGTGATTGGCCGGAACATCACTGCCTGAGTTGCTGTTCTCATAAAACGTATCCATGGTGGAACCGATATCGGTCATCCAAGTACGAATCAAGCCGATGGTTTGAGTATCCATTCCTTGCTTGGTCAACATTCGCTGCATCGCATCGGTAAAGAAGAATCCACCGAACACTTGTGCCGATGTCTGGATCAATGCGATTTGAATCACTTGCTCTTCCATCGCTCGACCCGGATCTCGGAGCAGATTGAATTGCGGGATTCTGTCTTCGGCGATCTGCTGTTCCATGTCGCTTGGAAGGATCAGCACATGATTTGCATCCCCATCGCGGATTAGCTTTTCTAGTTGACTTTGAACCGCATCTTGATTGACTGAATCGCCATCCTTCAGCAGCTTTACCAAACGCACCTTCAGGCTGGCATCGTTTTTCAATGAGTCAACAAATTGTTGGCTTTGCTTGGACTGGGAAAAGTCGGCGACGTGCAGCGTTACCTTTGGCATCCCACCGGATCCGCCAAACGCATACGCCATAATCCAGCCAAAGACACTGACCAGCGCGATTGGAACCAGGATGCTTAGTACCAAGGCGGTTTTATCGCGAAGGAAGCTGCGTAGGTCTTTTTGTGCCAGCACCCAGGCTGCGGAAATCGTATTCATTTAGATGTCCTTCAGGCTTCTGCCGGTAAGTTTCAAAAAGACTTGCTCAAGATCTGCGTCTGGTTCACCGGCGTCTACTGCTAGCTCACTTGGGGTGCCAGTGGCCACGACAGAGCCTTCATTCATGATCGCGATGCGGTCGCATAATCGTTGGGCTTCTTCCATGTAGTGCGTCGTGTAAAGCAGGGCGACACCCTCTGATTTCAATTGCAACAGCATTTCAAAGAGATGGTTTCGGCTTTGAGGATCAACGCCGACAGTTGGCTCGTCCAGTAACACCAAGTCCGGCGAGTGCATCAGCCCAGCCACAAGATTGAGCCTGCGTTTCATTCCGCCGCTGAATGTTCCGGCTAAATCGCCGCGACGATCGGCGAGCCCAGCCAACTCAAGTTTTTCATTCACTGCCTCCTGCCGCTGTTGACGCCCAAGGCCATGCAGTTTGGCAAACAGGTTCAGGTTTTCTTCGGCGGTCAGGTTCATGTACACCGCTAATTCTTGAGGCACAAACCCCAATTTGCCCCGGTCGGATGGCCGTTTCGCGGGACGGAATTCCGCGCCATTCATGCTCAAGTTGCCTTCCCATTCCGAGAGTAGGCCAACGATGCACGAGATGGTGGTGGTTTTTCCCGCGCCGTTGGGCCCCAATAGGCCTAGGCATTCCCCCTGGTGAACCGAGAAGTTGGCCTTTTGCACCGCATTGCGTGTGCCGTAGGAATACGCCAAGTCAGTAACTTCAAGCATTGTGTCTCGCGATCTTTCGGAGAACTTGTCCAGATTAGAACAGCAGTTTACCGCGAGATATTGATTCGCTGTAAAGGGGGGAGGAGTCTGGCTGGACGAGATGATGAAATGCGAGAGGGCAGTGGGGGGAACCGCTCTAGAAGGCTGCTATGCGAGTGGGCCGATCGCCAACGAAATCAGATGAAGGCTTCAACCTGTTTTCGAACATTCAGTGCGGTTTTCGCTCCTTGATTTCAATTTCGCTTGCAGGGATGGCCCTCAATCGGGAACTGCTTCAGGGATCAATCAGGGATGCCGTCAATCCGGCGGGTTGCGTGAAAGAGAGTCCACGCCAAGGCAGCCACCACCAAGCAGATCACACCGAGCAAGAACAGACTGTTGTTCAAGAGTCGTTGTAACGTCGTGCCAGATTGATTTGCAAAGGCAGGATTGGAGACTTCGGAACCGAGTCTCGCTTGAGTCGTCCGATATCCGGACTTCAAGGATGCCAGTACCTCGCTCGTATCGTAGCTCGGTCTGTCGACGGTCTCGGATCCGTAATAAATACGCGACGGTCCTGAATCAGACATGAAGAAAACCAGTTGATAGAGATTTCCCTCCGTTTCGATCCCAGCAACATTCAGCGGTGGGCTGTCGCCATTGCGAATGACTATCCGGTACTCTTTTTCGCGTTGTTCTGAGAAGGTGACTTTGAGTCGATCCCGATGGAAATCCCCGACGTGAGCGCTGAACAGCGTGCCATGCCCGACTTCGACCCACTCTGTCGTCACTCCGTGTACTACGGGGACCTGCACCGAAACATGTCGGCTGAAATTTTGGCTCGATGTTTCGAGAGTGAGCGATGTCAGTGGTTCACGCCGCGTTTGAAGTGTAACAATGGTCGATTTGTTTTCGAGATCTTCTGCGGTTTGAAACGCAATGATGGGGTACTTGGTTTTTTGATTTCCTTTGACCATTCGCCGTGTCTCTTCGGACCAGCAATCGATTCGATCAATCCGGAACGGGCGACTGCGTACGAGTGTCGTTTCTCGCCTGCTCACTTCGTCGTCACCTTGCAGTTCCCGGGTGATTCGCATCATGTGGGACTGTTGCAGTTCAGTGACGTCAGCGATTTTGATCTTCAAGTGCCGGTATTGGTTCTTTGGCAATTCGACTTCGCGATTACTGACGTCGATGTAACGCGAAAAGTCAAATATGCGACCATCGGTTACCAAGGGTTGCCATTCATCCCCTTTGGGACTGCCGGAGATGCTGACGAGTCGTTCGTGGTTGGTCAGCGGTGTGAAGATGCTGAGCCCATTTGCGGCAGATGCGTTGTCGTCTAATTTCAGCGTGATGGTGATGCTGCCATCGGCGTTTTCATCCAGCGAGGAAATCTCACTTCGGCACGGCTTGCGAACTTTTTCCCGTCGATTCGTGGTGACCAACTCTAAGCGGAATGGGGATTCCATCCCCTCCGCATTCAAAATGCGAATGTCTGAAAATTTCTTTCTTGTCGCGGCGTAAATGTCGCTGTCAAGAAGGACGCGGACAATCGTTTCATTCGATGAGGCCGCTAGTTGTATGTTCTTGTAATTCTGATAGGGGAGTGGTTCCTCCGCGCACGCTGAAGGGCTCAGAACCAGGGCAGCGAACAATGAAGTCACCAATCGCGTGGCCGACGCGAAAGCAAAGGGCCGAACGCATGTCGTCAATACGGCGAACAAAGCTCTGTGAAATGCATGATACGTCATTGTTGCTGTTCCTTTTTCGCTGAGTCTTGGGGCGGTTCGGCTGCCTCGGTGGCGAAAACGTGTCGAAATTTAAGATACACAAACGAGCCACTGAGGATCAACGCACCCAGCAGAATGAAGGCGATGATGCGATAAAGTTGGTCGAGTCGAGCAAGGTCATTGAAGAAGATTTTCCAAGTGACTACGGCGATCAAGCCCAGTCCCAAATAGCGCAATTCGCGACTGTTCTGAGCAATGCCGGTGATGATCATGCCAAGTGCAAAGAGTGACCATAGAATTGAGATGCCACCCGGGCGTAGGTTGGGCACGAAGTGATAGAGGAACGTGTTCAGTTCCAACGTTGCGAACACGAACAACAGCATCGCCCCCAATCCACCGACAAATTTTGCTGCTGAGATCGCTTTGACGTTGCCATAGAGCATCGAGAAAGCCACCGCGAAGAAGCCGATGATCATGCCGAAATCCAATAGTCGCATTCCGGCATCAAGGAACGAGTAGTCGCCGAGGTAACGCAAGTCACTCGAAACGTTCCAGTTCGGTAAATCGAAAAAGAAGAGTTTGATCAGCAAGCCGGTTACAAATGCGGTCAGCAGGCCAAACACAGCTTTGTTCGCATCCGTTTTGAATTCGAACAAGAGCAGGAAGCATGTAGCTAGCCAGAGGAGTGTCAAGACTGGCATACGTACCGGAGGGAACATGAATCCGAAGCTGCGGTTGAGTTCCAAGTGCAGGTAGACAAATAGCATTGTCAGCACCAGCAAAAATAATCCCCGAACGGCCCAGCGATCGCGAACCCATTGGCCGACGTCGTTAGCCTTTTCCACACACAGGTTTGACGCAAGTTGCGGTTGGTTCAGTAGACGATAGGCGGCCGCCATCGATCCGACCGGAACACCGAAAATAATCACTCGCTGCACCAGGCCGAGTGCGTACTGTTGCAACAAGACATCTTGGGCGAGCGACTGAGAAAACTGTTGGTGCAGGTCGACGAAACAAAAACGCCCGATCACAAGCAGATACAGCAAGTAGGACACTTGCCGTAGAAACTCACTCTTGAGTTTTCCTGCCACCCACAACATCACAAATGCTTGAATGGCCCAACTGACGGTGATCCATTCCGAGGAGAGCACCAACGGCACGGTTACTGTCAAAAAGAAGGCAGCTAATCCGGTGAAGCAAACCAACAATTCACGATCCTGCACCTTGCGGACCAGAAAATAATAGATGTGACCAACGTAAAAGGCTGCCAAACTTAGAGTCAGCGTGGCGACCCAGCTTTGGTCGTATCTTTCCTCAATCAGCAGGAAGCCGGCTGTGAAGAAAATGCCGGCGTTTAAAAACAGGCCTAGTAACTCCAGTAGCGTCGACTTGGACTGATTGACCAAATTGAAAATGAAAATCATCGTCGAGTAGAGTACGAAGAACCCAGCCAGGAAGGGCATCACTTCCCAGAAGTATTCTTCCGCGTAATCTTTCTCGACCGCTGCAATGAAGAGGGCATAGGTGGAAACGAAGCTCAGGTAGCTCAGCAAACGCCAATTCTTTTTGTAGCTGACGCCTAGAACTCCGATGCCGAGGATCAGCATGTAGGTGAACAGGCCCGCGAAATTGACGACGCCTGTCTGGAGCATGATCGGGGTGCCAAAACCACCAAGGGTGCCGAGCACAGCCATGAGCATCGAGTCGAAGCGGACAGCGATGCCGCAAGCGCAAAATGTGATGAATGCCATCACCGCAAAGGCTGGCATGGGTAGGATCAGTGAATAGAAATTTGCTGCCGCGAATACCGCGAAGTAGAGAATCGCAATCCCACCGCCCATTAGCCCTTGACCAAGCAAATGGTATTTTTTGCCCAGCAATTGGGCTCCGACTGCCAGCAGTGCCACACCCGTAATCACCGACATCGCTACGCGGGTAACTGGCTGCAGATAGCCTTGGTCGATTGAATATTTCAAAAAGAAGCCGACGCCGACTACCAGAATTAAAATGCCAATCCGCAACAGCCAATTCGTCGCGATTGCGTATTCCATCGATACGCCACTTGGCCGATGCTCTTCACCGACAACGATCCAGTTCCAGATCTTTGCCAATACCTCTTTCGCGGCGATTTCGAAACGGCTTGGTTGACGTGGCGGGCGTTCCAATCGCTGAGTGAAGCGTTGGTCCTGCGTTGAATGCTGGGGGTGGAGTGATTCTCGACTCTGCGAGGTGCTTGTTCCCTGCACCGCTGCGGATGAATGACGTGCAGTATCAGCAGGCGTCCCAGGGGCTACCGGTGACTCAGAAGTTTTTTTCGACTTGTGTTTTGCCGTTGATTTGTGCTCGGGGGGGGCGACGTATTTGGTGGTCGATTTGTGTCCAGTGGGCGTTTCGTGTCCAGTCGGCGTTTTGTGTCCAGTCGGCGTTTTGTGTTCCGAGGGCGTTTTGTGTTCCGGGGCGGGATCTAGGTTGATCGACTTGCTAAGCTGCTTTGCCAAATGGTGTTGCTCGACAAGCAGTCGGTCGACTTTTCCCGAGAGTGTTTTAAGTTGATCCGCGTCGGCCGCTTGGCGTTTGAGTATCCGGATGGATGAAACAAGGAGCCAAAGGGGAATCCCTAGGATTACACCTGTCCCTGCGAGCCAGAATAACGCGTAGATAAATATCTCCATCGGACTACCCTCGGATTACCAATAGATGACAATCCGTGCCGCGGATCCGTGAAGCATCAAGTCCGGCCGACCCGGTGCAAATTTGCTTACCGATATTCAAGACAGAAGCCACCTTTAGGCAGAGTTGATCCCGCGTCAGAATCAATCGCCGACCACTGCGGTGGAAATGACTTTTTGTGGTGGCCCACGCGACTCTCTTGCGCATTGATGTGTGTTCTGATTTGATCACCAGCAGCATTTGGAAGGAGGAGTGCGGAATTCGATCGTCCATCTTCTGGGTCTCTGCTCGGTGTTGTGATGCAAAGGTCAGACGTCAGCTTGTGTCACAGGTTGTGCGATAACGCTCACCTGAATCGTTCTTTCGCTGTAACACTTGCTGTTGCCTGAAGTGATTCACTCGCGAAGATGATCCGCAAACCGCATACCGTTGCTGGTAGAAGAGGCGATGCCAGCACAACAGGTGATTGGGGCGGTAATGCAACTCCCAATGGGAGGGGGTTGGGCAGAGCTTGATCGTTGTGCAGAGGGTCGCGAGCCATTAATTGGGAAGACGTGGCTTGGAGGCTCTTTCGGGCAGGAGGCTAGCGCTTGCCAGAAGGCTTGGACACGACGTTTTTCGCTAAACTACGCTAACTCCCGGCTCGCGTTCACGCTGAGGCTGTCTCTTGCCTTGAGAGCAGTCCTGCAACGTTTCAAGTTTGTTCCGTTCCATTGCCTGCGTTCGGAGAGCCGGCAGCGTGTGATGAAACCCAGTCAGCGTGTGATGAAACCCAGCCAGCGTGTGATGAAACCCAACCAGCGTGTAATGAAACCCAACCAGCGTGTAATGAAATATCGGCTCTTCTCTTTGTTCTTCTCACTGTGGTTTGTTGCGGAGGTCGCGGCGGAACGTCCCAACATTTTGTTCATCATGTCGGATGATCATGCCTGCAACGCGATCAGCGCTTACGGAGGTCGGTTAGCGAAAGTGGCTCCCACCCCGAACATTGATCGCTTTGCCAAGGAGGGCGTGCGGTTGAATCAGTGCTTCGTCACCAATTCGATTTGCACGCCCAGTAGAGCCGTGATTTTGTCCGGCCAGCATTCCCACTTGAATGGTGTAAAGACACTCGTCGATGCTTTTCCGGGGCCGACCTCGGAGACACCGAATGTGGCTGAAATGCTCCGCCGATCCGGCTACCAGACGGCACTGGTTGGAAAGTGGCATCTCCGTTCACCACCTTGGGGTTTTGACTATTGGAAGGTTGGGCCGGGGCAGGGTTTGTATCACGACCCCGTCTTCGTTGCTTCGACTGATGGGGTTGCTTATCAAACGCGTCTAGGCCGAACCGCAAAGCGAACGAAAGGTTATTACACCGATTTGGTGACCGACTACGCCTTGGAATGGTTAGATGGCCGCGACCAATCAAAACCTTTCTTTATGATGTTGCACCACAAGGCCCCCCACGGAAAGTGGGAACCTGCCAAGCGACACAAGAATTATTTGGCCGATGTGGAAATCCCGGAGCCAGAAACTCTTTGGGAGGATTTTTCACACCGGTCATCGGCCACTCGTGAAATGGGAACCTCGATCACAAGCAGACTGCATCCCCGTCGAACAATGGTCGCCGATGTTCAAAAGCCCGACTGGCCGGCGGGCTCGGTCGACCTGTCGGGGATGACCGAACAGGAGCAGGGCAAGGCAGCCTATCAGAAGTATTTGCACGACTACCTTGGTTGCGTCAAAGCAGTGGATGAAAACGTCGGTCGCGTCCTCGATTACTTGGACGAAAGTGGACTCGCGGCAAACACGCTCGTCATCTACACGGCTGACCAAGGCATGTTTCTGGGGGAACACGACTACTTTGACAAACGCTGGATCTATGAAGAGTGTCTGCAAATGCCGTTCGTTGCTCGCCTGCCGGGAACCATCCCAGCTGGCTCGGTGAACGATTCAGAGCTCTGCTCTAACCTTGATTTCGCACAAACCTTTCTTGATTACGCCAATGCAAGCGATGCTGCGGACGTCAGCAAAATGCAGGGACAGAGTTTGCGGGGGATTCTCAGTGGGCAAACTCCTGGGCAAGCTCCAGGGCAATGGCGTGACGCGATCTACTATCGCTATTGGATGCATCTAGCGCATCACAACATCCCGGCGCACTACGGTGTACGAACCAATCGATACAAGCTTGTGTTCTTCTACGCGCTACCGTTGGATGCCAGCCTTGGCAGAGGCAGCTTTCCCGCTTCGACACCAGGCTGGGAGTTATACGATCTTGAGAAGGATCCCAAGGAAACCAACAACGTTTATGGGCAGTCCGAGTATGAGTCAGTGGTTCAGCAGCTCAAGGAACGTTTGCTTGAACTCAAGCAGCAATACGCTGACCATGATGAACCCTATCCCGCGTTGATGGAACGACGAAACGAACTCTGGTAGGCAAGCAACGCGAGTCGGCAGAGCATCGTCAAGCAAGATCCAATGGCGTTTTGGATTCTGAGGAACGTTCAGTGCGTTGATACACCCGGCCTGATCGTACCTTCATTTCTCTCGAGCCGTTGCTGAATGACCGCCTGCTAATCGAATCGTGTCAACTGGGAGCCCTAGCGTCTTTGAGAGCCTTGCTCAACGTGTTCACTAGGTTGGCGTACATGACAAAGATAACGATTCCCACGATCGCGAACACAAGCAACATGAGTGAAATCGCCGGCCCTATCAAGAATGCCAAAACACCTGAGGCGATCGCGCCAAAAAACGAAACGAGGCCTCCCACGAGGATATTGCTTGCGCGCTTGGCAAGATCTTCCCGACCGATAAATATGGCGAGTTTACGCATGAACAGCACAAAGAAAATGGAGGACAACACACTAAAGATCTGGACAAAGGAATCGAAGCCGGCCAAATCCACGCCGGCAAACGGGAGCAGGACCGCAACAATGTTGATTATCTGAAGGACCACTGCGGTGATGATTAGCCCCTTTGCATTTGTTTCCGCTGGAACCGTTAAGCAAAACAAGGGTCCCACAAACATTAAGATCGAACCGATCAAGAATCCTGGCACAGCAAGGATCGCTGCGAGACCGAAAACGAATCCCAAAGCAAAAAACAAGATTATCGACAGGAGGATCAGTAAGATCCCGTAATAGACCAGCGATAGCCCGAACGCAGTCCTTGACAACGCTGCTGGATCGTTCGCCATCCATTCTGCGCCAGCCGGAGAGGGCGCTGCAGAGGGTGGCGCGTAGGGGTTCGGTGAATCACTCATGTCTGGGAAACCAATGTCTGGGAAACCGCCGGGCGTGACTCGATTCGAGATTTCGAGCCAATTGGACGCAAGTGTAACGCATTCACAAGCATGAGTGACGCATGGCCGAGAAACTCAGATTACGCAAACGTTCGCACGATTGGTGGGCAACGCTGCGAATCGGATCGTCAAGCTGCTTGTCCGGTAGCCGTGGTTTTGTGATGACTGTGGCTTCGCGGTTCGTCAAAAACCGTTGCAAGTAAGACAAGGTTCATGCAAAGGAAAGCCTCGCTCAAGCAGGCACTGACGCAAACTCGCTCTGAGGCAAGCCCGCAGCGTTTCATGACTCCAGACGCTTGATCAGTTCCGTAATCGCTGGATTGGGTGAACTGTAGGCGACGATTGCAACATCGAGGTCATGCTGACGATATTTCTCTACCGCTCGTTGGATCGCGGCGGTGATCCAGTCGATGCGATTGCCAAAAACGCCACCGCCCACGAGTGTCAGAAATAGCTTGTTCTTTCCATTGCGAGTTGAGTTGAGGATCGCGGCGCAAAAGGTCGCCTCGTAGGTGGCCTCTAAGATAAGCCTTGCGAATTCAGTCCACTGGTCTGTTGGTTGATTTCCGTAGGTGACTGGTAATGCTGAGCAGTATGCCTGGGTGACGCGATGTTTCGCATCGGGCAAGGTGACGGCGGTGTCCCACTGCAGGCCAATTCGCAAAGCCGCGCGATAACGGTCCCGTTCAGATTCATCGGCTGAATTTATTTTGCTCGTGATTTGAGCGAGCCCTGCATCGGTGGGAAACAGGTATCCATTTTCGAGGTTCCACAGTTTGTCATCAGCGTTCCCAAGCAACGTCCCCAGGTCAGCCGAACAATCGATCTGGTGTCCAGTGGACTGACCGATGTGATTGCCGACTGGTGCGAAGTAGTTGCGATAGATTGTGCCGGCTCCGCATGAGATAGCGCAAACGGGACCTTGCGTGTGGTCGTACTCGTAGATGCCAACTCCTTCCTCGGGTGTCGTATCGGGGCTGGCCATTTCCAACAGATTGAATTGCGATGCAACCTGAAACATCGCGCCGGCGTTGGCCGGGTCGCGATGCAGCGATTGCGCGTCCGCCACGATTTGACCGACTTGTAAACGGCCGTTCTCGCATTGGGTTGTGGCGATGCGGGAACGCAATTCACTCAGCGATGGGGTTTCCAGGCGGCCAAACGTAAGATTGGCTCCGTTTGGGCAAACTAAATTCTCGCCAGTGACCGACAGTTCATTGCGAACCTGCTGGGGAGATTGTTCCCTAATTCCTGTCAATTGTTCAAACCAAGACATGGGAATTCCTGACACCACGATGTGCACTGCGGTAAAATTTCATGAGCATTGTTCCTCTTGCAAGCCACCATTGTATCGACTGCGTTTGCTCGAGTGAGTTACCCGGAATCGCCGCAAAATACGTCCCCGCCAATTTCGCGGCGTTAGGCTGAACAGTCTTATTTCGCGGCGTTGGGTCCGACAGCGTCACGTTGCTGGTGAATCGGCTTGCTGTTATCGCCGTGATCCAAGCGTTCGCTGCGCGCTAGTCAGCATGTCATCTTGTCGCCGGCGAAACAGTCTCCGTGGGTGAATTCTTCGTAACAGGTTACAAAGACCAGCAAAGCTGTTGTAGCAAACTCGTTCGCAATCGCTACAGCGGAGGTGTTCGCGTTGTTCGAGTCTGGCTGCGGGGGCGGACCTTAGAACTTTGGGCCGACTTGTACCGGAGGTAGCAATCGCGGTTCTTCAATTCCCGTTGCGTTTAGTGCTTGGCTCCAGTTTCCTAGATTCATGCCTTTGGTAAGTTCACCGGTCTTGGCGTTGACCCAAAAGTCGCCGAGCGTTTCTTCTGGTTCCTACGAGACGAAACTCAGCCGAGAGGCCGGCGCTGACATTGAGTTTGGAAAGCGGAAATGTTTCGATTGCCCCGATTTGGTATCGTGGGAATCCTTCGTGAGTTTGCACGCTCGATGATGTCTCGTCGTTGGTTCTGAATGAAGCTGCCCGAATTGGTGATTCCGCGTGCTGCTCTGCGGCAGCAAAATCGACTAAGTGGCACCACGTGAATTTTGGGACGTCGTGCTCGAGTGGGGCATTGAACGCTGATGGTGCGAGTGAGTCAGCGCCTATCTGTCCCTTTTTGCCGGTGAGCGTCCATGCAGCAGTGTGGCGTTCGGTTTCAGTTTGACGACTTGTGAATCGTATGGGCGAATGCTCGTCATCGAAGATTGAAACGAGTGGTTTTTAAGTCAATCGCTTCGGCAGCATGATAGGCGGGGAACCGTTCGAGCACTCGATTAAGCAGAGGAGTTCTGTTCGACCAAGAGTTCTGTTCGATAGATATCACCAGCCATTGCTTGCTGCTCGTGACTGCCAGGCTGGCATGCACCGTTTCTTTCTGCGGCGGAGAACATTACGTCTATCCAACTACGGATTTGGCCTTCGTGTCCGTACCGAATGCTCTTTCTCGAGCCGCCATCATTCACGAAATGAAGGATTGCGGGCACAAGACTGGTTCGGTGCTGTCCGCTGTCTGCTGTCCAACTGCCGGATGTGAGGTTATCAAGAAATCGTGTCGACGTATGGGCGGTGGCTAGGATGTCGTTTTCTCGGAATTGCAAGGTCGACGGTGCTCATTACCCAAGTCCTATCGCTACCCTACCCCTTTCATCCGCGCGGCCTGCAGGAAAGATTTTGCTTGCTGGACCGCCAGCGGAAATCTCTACCGCCGGCGGAAATCTGGGCTGCCATCCGCCGTGATCGCTGACCTGATATCGGTAAAGGCAAATCTGCCTCGTTGATGACGACGCGGATCTTCTCGAAAACGCGGGGATTTGGCCGATATAACGCATTTCCCGGTAGAGTAGTGGGAGCTGAGATCAGGTTTTTACGACTGGAGAACGAGAAACGCCAGAACAGCCATCGCTGCGAATTTTGCCGGTTTTGTTGCTGAGGTTCGGTCGTCAACGAATCACCAAAAGGTCGTGACGACGTGGTCGGAAATTGATTAGAATGGGCGAGGTCCGTTTGGCATCGCTAGGACGGATCCTCGCCGAAATACCTACCTAAGAATCAACGCTCCAGATCACGCAGTCGGCCTCCCGTGCCGTGGCGGCATGCTTGTCGTCATGAACCGGTGCTGCCATGGATGGTCTTCCGTGGAAGGTCTTCCATGGATATTGGGGCGGATTGAAAATCTGAATCGACGGAAACGTTTGTTCAGCAACCACGAAACAACCAATCGCGAATCTCGTTGTAAGGTCTGCCATGCTCAACCGAAGAAGATTGTTGCAAGGAATTGCTGCCGGCACTGGCGCTGCCTTGGGCGGCTCACTCTCGCCTGAACGACTTTTGGCGGCTCCCACAGGCAGCACGACGCCAAAGCGAATCGTCTTCTTCATGCAGAACCAAGGCTTCGATCCGAAGACCTGCATCCCGGAGGGGATGAAGAGTAGCGGGTCTTTGGCGAAGGCCAAATTGCCTGAACCCATCAGCGCTCTGGAGCCTTACAAAGAACGCTTGCACATCATCAATGGCCTGCATGGTATTCACACCAGTCCTTCGCACAGTGCCTTCTTTGGCGCGCTCGGCGGCTATCGAGGCAGTGATGGTGTTCCGCCCAGTGCATCGACGATCGATTACGAACTAAGCAAGGTGTTGCCAGAGACGTTACTGCCTCATTTGTGTATCGGCATGGACTCGATCGAGAACATGAAGACCAAGCCGACCATTGCGACGCTGTCGGCCAGTGGTGCCGGTCAACCGATTTTCATGCACTCCAATCCCAACCATCTTTACCAAATGTTGTACGGAGGCATTTCCTCTGGCGACATTCGTCTTCAACACGAAGCCCGCTCGAGTGTCTTGAATCAGATCGAGCAATTGGCCGCGACTAAAGGACGCTTGCTTCCCGATACGGAGCAGCAGCGTTATGGCCAGTACGTGCAAGGGTTCAAGGATGTCAACGGGCTACGCGATCGGCTCGATACCGCTTCCGACCACTTGCGGAAATTCGCGCCCGTGGTGGACGAGCGGTACAGCAATCCTGAATTCGAAACCGATTGGCATGACGCGATGCTGGATCTCGGAATCTCATCGCTGACAGCCGGGATTACCAATACGTTGACGATTGGTTCGGGCCGTGGGGAAATTTTCGGCGCGTGGAAAGGGCTGGGCGTCGAACAGCAAGGACATAACCTGGGGCATATGAACCAGCACGGTAATCCGATCTGGATCAAAATCCGTCAATACAACAGCCGTATGTTGGTCAGGATCATGGAAAAACTGGAAAGCGTGCCGGAGGGAAATGGCACGATGATGGACAACACACTGATCGTTTACACCAGCAACAATGCCGACAAGCAGCACACCAACGGAGCCAATTGGCCGGTTATGTTGCTGGGCAACCTCGACGGAGCTTTCAAGACAGGTTGCTTTACGCAGTTGAATGGCAAGCGACCAATCAATGCCCTCTATACATCACTTCTGCGGGCCGCCGGTCACAACTGTGACCGCTTCAACATGGACGACAAAATGGCGAAGAAGTTTGACGACAGCACCGGTCCACTTCAGGAAGTACTGGTTTGAATCAGGTCCTTCCTTTCAGCTCAAGCGTTTTTTCTAACCCAAGCGTTTGGCGGTGTTTTGTGAAATCGTTTCACCGTCGCCGCAGCGAAGCGATTTTCCGTCGCTCAATCACCCGCTTGAGTACTCGCTCGATAACTCGTTCGTCCACTCAATCTCTTATGCGTCGATCATTCAATCGATGGCCGGTTTTGGTCATCGCGTTTTGGTGTGGCATTTTTTCAGTTGCGAATGCCGAGACTTACACGCCAGGCCAACCGGTCAGTCATGACTTCGGCGGTTTCGCGAAGGCGTTTCTCGCCGACTATTGTCTTGATTGTCATGGTGAGACATCGCCTGAGGGGGATCTTTCGCTGAATGACTTGGGGTCGGTAGATGAAATCAACGCCAGTACTTGGCGAAATATCTGGGCGCAGGTCACGCTCGGAGAGATGCCACCGAAAGATGCAGAGCAACCCGAGGTAATTCGGCGGTTGCAGCTTTCCGATCTGATCGTTGGCGAATTGACACGTGTCATGAGAGATAGGGGTGGTTTTCAAGCTCACCTTGACCCGAACAAAGGCAATTTCGTCGATCACGAGCTGTTGTTCGGACAATTGCCTGCTGAAATTCAACTCGCGCCAACCTCTTCACCTGCTCGGATTTGGCGGGTCACTCCTCAAGAACACATCACGCGGTTGAATGAGTTGATCAACACCGAGCCGGCGTTCGATCCGAACAAGCCGGGGGTTCGAACTCGTGGCGACGTTGTTCCCACGAACCATGGCGGTGAGCTCAAACTCTATTTTGGAACGGACCGAATCATTCAGTGGCAAGGTGGAACGGTCGCCTACGCCACCTCCGTCAAGAGTGTCCCGGTTGTGCTGTCCTCGGCGCGGAGTCACGGCTTGGAAAACTACCCCTATTTTTACACGGTCAACAGTGCAGAAGCGACGCAGATCATGGGGGTTGCCGGTGACATCATTCGTTACATGGCAGAAGGGCCGCTTAGCATCGCTGAGGCATATCAGATCACGGACGACCCCAAGTCCATTGCCGATAAGATGAAAGGTGACCTTCGTGGTTTGCCGACCAGCTTGGTTTACAGTACGAAAGTCGCCCGTCCACTGACGCCGGTCAGCGACCTAATGGCAAATGACGTTGTGACCGAGGCAGGCTTGCGAGCGGCGGTTGACTATCTGTTCGAGGCGCTCACCTTTCGGCCCCCGAGCAAACCGGAGTCTGACGCATATCTGGCTATCGTCCAGCAGGCGATCGACAAGCTTGGCAAAGAAGAAGGCGCGGTGCTCGGTCTGTCTTCGATTTTTCTAGATCGTGACGCGCTCTTTCGGCCAGAGCTTGTCGAGCAAGGGCAAGCAGACTCATACGGGCGGGTCATGCTGCAGGATTGGGAATTGGGCATGGCGGTCAATCACGCGCTTCGATACATCAAGCCAGATGAAACACTGCGAGAGGCGATCGTCGAGGGACGGATGCGAACCAAGGCGGACGTCGAGCGAGAAGTCAAGCGGATGTTGGCCGATGACAGTATTCGCAAACCACGCGTGCTGCGATTCTTTCGTGACTACTTTGATTACGACCTGGGTGGCTACATCTGTAAGGATGAGAAAGCCCTGGGAGATACCGGCGTAAGTAATCGCGGCCAGTCACATTACCGTGCGATGTTTGACTCAGCAGCAAGTACCGATCGTTTGATCGAATTGGTCCTCCAGGAAGACCGAGATGTGCTGAAAGAATTGCTCACAACTGATCGGGTTGTCGCGACCAAAGGTGATGGGATTTACTTTGGCTCAAAGCGATCTGAGGAAGAGCGGGCGGCATCCGTTGCTGCAGAAAAAGAAGCGTTGGCCGCAACAGCCAAGAAACGGGAAGCAGAGCTCGAAGTGATTGAGGATGAGGTCGCAGAATTGGAGGAGATGCTGAAAGCGAGCCCGGAAGAAAAGAAATTGGAGGCAAAGCTAACAGCGAAGAAGAAGGCTCTGGCCACAGCTCGCAAACGATCGACGGCAGCAAAGAAAAGACGGTCGAATGTGAATCACAACGTCAACCCAGCTGACGTGTCAGGAACCAAAATGTTCGCGCGTGTCAGCCGGCGTAGTTTTGGTAATGGGTCGATGAAGCCAGAGCGTTTCTTGGCGACCGTCCCGGAGGGGCAACGCTTGGGGATTCTGACTCATCCCAGTTGGCTCGTCTCTCACTCCGATGCCATGGACAATCATGCAATTCATCGCGGCCGATGGATTTATGAGCGGCTGCTCGGTGGTGGGATTCCCGATGTGCCGATCACCGTCGATGCGATGCTTCCGGATGAACCCAAAAAGACACTTCGTGAACGGATGCGTGTGACGCGAGAAGACTATTGCTGGACCTGTCACAAGAAAATGGATCCGCTGGGATTGCCATTTGAAATGTACAACCACGCCGGACTGTATCGCCAGTTCGAACTCGACAAGCCTGTCGACACGACGGGAGAGATTATCAATTCAGGCGATCCTGAACTGGATGGGAAAGTTGCCAACGCAATCGAACTGATTGAAAAAATCGTGGCGAGCGAGCGTGCCGAACAGGTCTTTGTTCGTCATGCGTTTCGTTTTTGGATGGGACGCAATGAAACGCTCAACGACGGGCCGGTTCTGCAAGATGCTTATCGTGCTTACCAAGAGAATGGTGGCAGCATGAAGGCACTGCTGGTCTCCCTGCTTACCTCGGATGCCTTTCTGTACCGAACTCGTGTTACGGCAGTTTTGGCAGATGGAGGGTGATGTTCGCCCAGTCAGAACGTGAAGAACTGCCGGTCTGCCACCCTGCTCTCCAATCAATATGCGGGGGCCTGCTTCCGATTCGCTTTTTCAAAAGAAAAACCAAATACTGATTGTCCACATGAGTCTGCCAGCCATTATGCACCTGACGTTGAAGCTGCTCTTCGTTGCAACGGTTTCTGTGTTGGTGAGCGATTGGGCTGAGGCTGAGATCAAGGCTGACCGACGGACGTTTGAGCGGCAAGTCAAACCGCTGTTGCTGAATTATTGCGGGAA
>JAQWPZ010000014.1 GCA_029245125.1 Rubripirellula sp. | reverse complement strand
ATCCCGGTCCTGAATCCCGGTCCTGAATCCCGGTCCTGAATCCCGGTCCTGAATCCCGGTCCTGAATCCCGGTCCTTGAATCCCGGTCCTCGAATCCCGATCGCTGCATGCCGGTCCTTGAATCCCGGTCCTCGAATACCGGTCGCTGCATACCGGTGCCTCCGCTGCCAACCAGATTTGCTTTTGCCGCAACTGCGTCGCTTGGTTTCTTGATCCGGCCTACTTGAAATTTTGCAACATCGCCTTGCGTCAGAAAATGTCTGTCATCAGTAGGTTTCGCTTTCGCAATCGATGGAATCGAGGCTTGTCTCAGGGTTCCAAACGTTTGACGGCGGACGGACGTCATCACACGAAAAAACGCAAGTGCTCATCTGGCCCGTTTCTCAGACGTCCGCTCTTGAGAAATTTCTCGTGCGGATGGATCGGAGTGTCACACCGCTTGGGCGTGAGGTTATTGTTTGTCAGCCGATTCGGAATTGGCGGGGGGCGAACCAAAATCTGTATCAGGCCGGAAGGCGATCTTTTGGTAACGGTTGCCTTGCTTTCGAATGACATCGCGCCAACCATCACTCCAGATCACCCTTGCTTCACCGTCAACCAATTTCCACGCTCCGGTGGCGTTTGGGACGTGACTTTTCGTCGCCGTGTAATCGGCCTTTAGCGTCATCACAAAAACAGGCTTGCCTTTGGATCGACCGATATCCCATTTGCCGATGAATTCTTCTGCCGGCTCAGTCTTAGATTCTCGTTGAACTCCGTTGACCAGCTTATAGAGATAGTTTTCGGTTCGGACAAAAAACGCGTTTTCATCGACGGCAGGGGTCGCCATCAGTGTTTGGTTGTTCAACGCATTTTCCGCGATGACTTTGTATTCTTTTCCAGGCCGAATGACGGTGCATTTTGATTCTTCATTGAACAGGTAAATGCGGTCTTGCGCAAAAATGGGTGTGGCCGAGTAGGCCCCCTCCATCCGTTGTTTCCATACCACGTCACCGCTCTTTGCCTGCAGGCAGGTCATGATGCCTTCGCGATTGATCAGGTAGATCAAGTCACCGATCAAAAGCGGTGTCGCCCGTGCCGGCATCCCCCGAGTTTCTTTCCATTGGATGTGCGTGTCGGTTACGTCTCCACTACCATCGTGCCTGATTGCCCACAGTTCGGGATGGTCGCGGTCGACAATCGTAAAGACGAGGCCGTGACCTGAGACAGGTCGTGGAAAGACAGACCAGCCTTTGTGCCGAACTCGCCACAGTTCGCGTCCGTCGGTCGCGTAGCTGTAAATCCCTTGGGCAGCCGCACTCACCAATTGGACGCTGCCGCTACGTGGTGCCAGCCCGGGCATGCTGTATGCTTTTCGTTGATTCACGGGGACCGTCGAATAGTCGTACGATCTCGTTGTCTTCCAAACGGTCTTACCGGTCGTTTTGTCTAAAGCGATGATGTATTGGACATCTCGCCCATCAACGTGAAGCACCAGTTGATCTTCGATCAAGGTTGGTGAGCCAGCGGGTCCGGCATTCGTTTCATGGTCACACTTCAGATCTCGCCGTGTCCACAAAAGCTTACCTGTCTCGGTGTTCAAGCATGCGGTGCCATAAGTTCCAAAATGGACGAAAACGGAATCGCCGTCGATAACCGGCGTGGGTGTCGCGTACGTATTGGCAGCACTGATTTTTTGTGGTTGATCGACCGTGAAAATTTGTCGATCGTGAACGATCCGGCCATCCTTCTTATCGATGCAGACGGCGAACAGTTGTTTGCCGTCCAGTGTGGCGGTGGTCAACCAGATCTGGTCTCCTGAGATGACGGGAGATGACCAGCCGCGATCATGGAGACTTGTTTTCCAAGCCACGTTATCGACATCAGTCCAGTGGAGTGGCAGTTTCGTCGATGTCGTGTGCCCATTCCCTTGGGGGCCGAGAAACTGCCACCATGTATCGTCAGCGATGCAGGGAGCTACACGAAACAGAAGGGCCATCATCAGGAGGAGAAGGAATCGCAACCTTTTTATCCTTAAGCGTGACGTAGGAGACAGAGTGAAATAGGGGGCAGAGTGAAATAGAAACACTGGCAACCGTTAGGGGAACCGCCGACCCTTTGGGTTTCCCAGTTCCATTCGTTCGACAAGGTCGTCAACGATCGCGCGGATGGGGACCGACAGCACCAATACGGCGATCAAGGCTTCGGGCAACGAAAATAGCCATCGGATCGCTGCGAAGGTGCAGATCAACATCGTGAGCATGCCCCAAAATTCTGCCATCGAAAATTTCATGCTGATCGCATCAAGGTAGTTTGTGCCATTTCCAGTCAACCGATCCGATAACAATGCCGTGCCTCATTCTACGGTTTGCATGAAGTTCACGTCACGTGGTATTTGGCAGATGCAGAGGCAAATTACAGCAGCGAGCTGGAACGGCTAATTCGGTCTGGTGTCTGGTGGCTCGATCCGCTGATGGTCGAACGGGGTTGGTGGATAACAACGGGGTTGCTCCAAAGCGAGTATTATGGGCGACATCGTTCGATTTGGTGAGCCTTTTGCCCTTGCTTACAGTTGTCATGTTTTTTCGCAGCGTCGCACCATCCATTGTCTCGGTTCTATCGCTGTTGATCGCGGTCTGTTGTTCGCCGGATCGATTGTGTGCGGAGACGAAGTCGTGGCCATTTCGTCCTGTCTCGGAGCCGGCTGTACCCACCACGGCGAGGGTAGAGTGGAAATCGAATGATGTTGATTCCTTTATCCAAGAAAAGTTGGAAGAGGCGGGTATTGATCCGGCACCGTTGGCGGGCAAGACGATGTTGGCTCGGCGTCTTTACCTTGACCTCATCGGATTGCCGCCTACTCCAGACGAACTGGCGACGTATTTAGCGGATACGACACCAGGTGCCTACGGAAAACTGGTCAATCAGTTATTGGATGATCCACGTTACGGTGAGCATTGGGCGAGGTTCTGGTTGGATCTCGCCCGCTATGCGGATACAGCCGGCTACGAAGGTGATCCCGACTTGCCACATGCTTGGCGCTATCGCGATTACGTTATCGATTCGTTGAATCGAGACAAACCATATGATCAATTCATCCGCGAACAATTGGCGGGTGATGAATTAATTGACATCACGGGCGCCGGGGAGTTACCGAACCCGTCGGCCGAAAATTTAGTGGCGCTGACGTTTCTGCGACTCGCCCCATTCACCGAACCGCGTGGTGACGAGTCCCGCCACGAGATGCTCAGTGAAATGACCTCGACCGTTGGCAGTGTCTTGCTGGGTTTGACAGTTGGCTGCGCGAAATGCCATGACCATAAATATGATCCGATTCCGATCGAAGATTTCTATCGTATGAAGGCGTTCTTCGCGACGGTGCAAATACCCCCACCTCTTCGCGGAGATGCCTTTCAAATTGGTGGTCCCACACCGACCGCGTTTTATCGAAAAGGTGAAGCAGATTGGGCGGCCAGAAAAACTCAAGAGCTGCGCGTCGAAGCGGAAACAGCAAAGCAACAGCTTCCCGCACTCGTCCAGCATTTGAACCAACGGTTAGGCGTTGTCGCGGGATTTGGGATTCAATCCCTCGGCGGAGATTTTGGAAATGACTATTTCTTTGACCAGCGTTTGGTGACGGACGATCAGACCCATATCACAGTCGTGAACGCAAACAATAATCGTTGGGTTTTTTTCACGGACGCACGTTTCTCCACGACGCAAGGAAGTCTGGCAGGTGCGAATCGTGGTCATTGGTATTCGGGTATCAACCAACCCACCTACGCATCGCTTGGCGCCGCGACTAACGGCCACGGAAAACCGGAGGCAGCGTTCTTTAACGGACGGCTCGCACATTTGTTGGTATTCAATCGGCCATTAACCGAAGAAGAAATCAAATTACCGGTCAGTTCACTTTCGCAATTAGATGGATTGCGTTTGTGGCTGGACGCTGCCGATCTGGATGGTGATCCCGCGACCACTAATTCGAAGGATCAAGATTCTTCTGCGCCAGATTCTTCTGCGCAGGATTCTGAGGGAAGGAGAAAGGTTGAGGAGTGGCGGGCGAAAGTGGGGCAACTCACATTGCGACAATCGGATCCTGCACTGCAACCGGCGCTGTCAACGTTGCCGGGTGCGGATACGCCAGCGGTTAAATTTGAGGATGATTTTCTGTCGGGTGATCCTCGATTCCTCGAGATGCTGAAGGATACTGCGGGCTCAGTTGTTACTGTTTTTGCTAGTCGTGATCAGGACGAGTCGTATTTATTCGAGATCGGTGGTGAAGGGCAATTTATCGCGACCTTCGTCAATCCAACAGCGAAGGTCGAAGGCGGTGTCGAGGATGCCATTGCCGATGCGACGGATGATCGAATCACTGCAGTGGAACGGCGGAAAGTTCAGTCGTTGAGAAACCTGGGGAAGTTTTTACCGCAGCAACTGAAGCGACTTCAGCCAATGGCGATGACGTTGCGTCATTCCATTGGTCCACCCTATGAGCCGGGCGTGCCAACCTCACGCGTGATGCTGCGTGGGTACTGGAATGACCCTGGGGAGGAAGTTGAGCCTGGTTTTCTGAGCGCGATTACTGGTGATCAAGCACCGGCACCAATTCGATTGGATACCTTCAAGCGTTGGCCTACGCGTAGTCGCCGGAAAGCATTGGCCGATTGGATCGCGTCACCCTCCAATCCACTCACCGCCCGGGTGATTGTTAATCGATTGTGGTATCGACATTTTGGCCGAGGTATTGTCGAAACACCGAGTGATTTTGGTGCTCTCAGCGAGGGGCCATCCCACGAAGCGTTGCTAGACTACTTGGCGAATAAATTGATCAAGAACCAATGGAGTCTGAAATCAATCCAGCGTTTGATCTGCAACAGCAGCACCTATCGGCAAGTCTCGGTTCGATCCGATGACGTGGCATCGCAACGGGATCCGGACAATATTTTGCTGTGGCGGTACCCAGTGCGGCGATTGGGGGCGGAGGTGGTTCGTGATCGGATTTTGCACGCCAGTGGCCGATTGAATGAGGAGCGTTTTGGGCTGCCGATTTTTCCTCCCTTACCCGATGCGATTGAACAACGGGTTCGCTACGACAATTCGAAGTGGGCAACGCAATATGGACCGGAGGGCCGCAAGCGTAGCATTTATATTTATCAACAACGGACCTTGAATATGCCGATGCTGCAGGTTTTTGACGCGCCGGTTTGTGATCAGTCTCGCCCGAAACGTTTGGAGAGTACGACGCCACTGCAGGCGTTGGCACTTTACAATGGGCCATTGGTTACAGCTGAAGTGCCGTATTTTGCCGATCGTGTCATCACCGAGGTCGGGGGCGAGCCCGTCGACCGGATTGGACACGCCATTCAGATTGCGTGGTGCCGCAATGCGACGCCGCAGGAGATTGAGCAGTTATCGGCGCATTATTCGCAGTTTGATAATGATCGAGACGCGATGATCAGTGTTTGTCGAATCCTACTGAATTCGAGTGAGTTTCTGTATTTGAATTAGTCAATTTGAATTTGTCGAGCGAGATCGATGATTAGACGGCCTTGGGCGTCGATCCATTGGTCACTCAAGCCCCACTTAGGATGCCTTTTTCCCACGTGGCCTGAGCGAATCCGAGGGATCGTTTGAATCGATTTCCCTTACCAATAACGAACAACCACCTGACCTGCGATGCTGAATCGACGTACTTGGCTGGCAAACTTGCATAACGGCCTGGGAACGCTTGCACTGGCGGATGTTTTGCAAGCTGCGGGGGCGGCGACCGATCCCTACGCACCCAAGACGCCGCACCTGCCTCGCAAAGCCAAACGGTGCATCTTTCTGTTTATGCAGGGAGGTGTCAGCCAGATGGATTCCTTTGAATTCAAGCCAGAGCTGACCAGGCTGCATGGGAAACGTATCCCTGGATCTCATCACGTTGAGGGCGAACTGCAGGGGCGGCTTACCCACGCTCATTCAATCGTTGGTAGTCCGTTTCGATTTTCGCAACATGGTCAATCCGGTCGGTATCTGTCTGAGTTGTTTCCGCAGCTTGCTGGCCACGTCGATGACTTGGCGTTCGTGCACGGAATTGAAACCGAAAATCCAAACCACGGACCATCGACGTTACAAGTGACGACGGGCAGTCAGTTTCCCGGCAGTGCGTCGGTTGGCAGTTGGATCAGCTATGGTCTGGGGACCGAGAATGCCAACATGCCGGGATACGTTGTGATACAGGATCCCCGTGGCGCGCCGGTCAATGGTGGCCATGTGTGGGGGAATGGTTACTTGCCGGCAGCGTTTCAGGGAACACTGCTGCGAAACGAAGGCTCGCCCATTTTGAATCTCGCGCGGCCTTCGGGAATCAGTGATCAATCGCAGCGGGCTGAGCTTGAACAGCTGCGTAAACTGAACGAACGATTCAATGAACAATATCCGGAGTCAACCGAATTGGAGGCGCGGATCGCCAGTTATGAGTTGGCTTTTCGGATGCAGGCCGAGGCTCCGGAGTTGGTTGATCTAGCGAATGAACCGGAACATATTCGCCAACTGTATGGCTTGAACAATTCTCGTACGGCCGGTTTCGGAACGCAGTGCCTGATGGCGCGTCGGATGGCGGAGAGTGGAGTTCGATACACCCTGTTGGTTCATGGCGTGCAGATTAACGCAAACAGTTGGGACGATCATGGCGATGTGAAGGGCGGGATGATCCGACACTCTCAAGAGGTTGACCAGCCGGTTGCAGCCTTGTTGGCTGATCTCAAGCAGCGAGGGATGTTGGAGGAAACGTTGGTGGTGTGGGCTTCCGAAATGGGTCGAACCCCTTTCGTCCCTGGCAACGTCGGAAACAAGCCAGGCCGCGATCACAACAAGTATGGTCTGGTGATGTGGATGGCTGGCGGCGATACGCGTGGTGGAGCGACGGTGGGAGCAACAGACGATTTCTCACTGCGGGCCGCCGGAGAACCAATTCCGATTCGCGATGTGCATGCCACCATCTTGGATCTGATGGGATTGGACGATGAACAACTGCGTTATCCGCATGCGGGACGACTCCGCCGCCTGACCGATATCGGTGGCTACGTCTTGAAAGATTTGATCCTTTAAGAGGTTCGCGGATTCACACCCACACGATCTGTTTGCAGCGGAAGGAGTTTTCGGTGGGAAGCGAGTTGCGATTCGTGATTCGTGTTGGCTGAACTCAAGTGGCGTTGGTTGAACTCAAGTGGCGGGGCGATACCGCGAATCACCTTCTCAGCCCCGGGCAGCTACTTGAGTTTTAAGCGATAAGCTGTCGACGCGTTTTTCCAGAAGAAACTTTCGGCGGCTGCCTGGTCTTTGTCTGCGAAGTAGGTGCTGACGAGTTTTACAAAACTGGCGTAGTCGCCCGTTTTTTTTGTCACCGGCCAATTGCTGCCGTAAATCAATCGCTCCCTGCCGAATGCGTTCCAGAGGATATCGAGTAAGCCTTGGAAGTATTCGATCGATTGGGGCGCCGGTTGGGTCGTTGATCGTTGATACAAGCCAGAGATCTTGACCGAGACGTTAGGGTTCTTGGCAAGTTGGTTGACGGCGGTGATCCAGGTTTTGTTCGGTAACTTGCCGTCAATGTTGTAGCCAAGGACATGGTTGACGATGATTCTTAGGTTCGGAACCTGGCTGGCGATCCGACTGACCTCATCGATTGTGCCGGGTCCCTCTTCGTTCATCAAAACATCAAGGGCCAGGCCAGCGTCGGCCAGGTAGCGAAGGTTCTTTAGCAGTTGTGGGTCACTGCTGATTCCCGCTTCGCGATTCATCAGGTGGAAACGGATACCGACGAAACGGGGGTCCGCTTTCAAACGATCCAGGTTCTTTCGGAACGATGGTTTGAGAGGATCAAGGTTGCCAACCAAACCGACGAAGAAATCGTCATCATCAACCAAGTCAAGAACCCAATCATTGTCATCCACGCGGGGGCTTGCTTCGACGATGACGACACCGGTTACACCCGCCGGTTTCGCGACCTTGTGGTATTCTGCCGGTAGATGTGGTTTGTGCAAAACCTGGTCGTCCGCTGGTGGCCATGGTACGGAGTTGGAGTGGTCCGGTTCGTAGACCTCACGCGTTGTATCGTAGAGATGGATGTGGGTATCGATCAGGTGCTTTACCTTCGGTTGCGAGCTGTTTTGCTGAGCCATCGCTTGCGAAAGATCGCCCGCGATCATGGCAACGAAAATTCCTGCAATTAACTGAGGTCGCATCCGGTTGTTTCCTAGACGAAAGTGGGTGGAAGGAACGTCATAGGATACTTTGATCGAGCCAGCGGTGTAAGCTTTCGAATGGTGCGAGAAAAACGATCAAAACGGAGGCGTTACGGCCGCAGCAGCACCCGAAGGTAGCATCGGCTGTAGGCTCAAGCCTGAAAGCCGAGCGTGAAGCGTGCCTTGGCTTGGGAGAGCGAAAGGCGTGGTTTGCCGAGGGAGCAGTTGTTTCGGCTGAAAGAGCGATCCGCGCGGGCAACGTTGGTGAAGCTGCAGCAAGGCTGAGCGAGATCTGTGACTGCTGGAGATCTGTGACTGCTGGGGCAGACCGACTAGTGATTCTGCGACAGTTGTTTGAACTCCGGCATCGTATCCCGCAGGATTTCTGTGATGTCTTGTCGCATCGCAGGACTGAGATGGTTGAATTCGGGAGCCGTGTCCTTGCCGGAAAGAATGTCGTTCAGGCGGCCAAGAATGGGGCGACGGACTTCGTCAGGCAATTTCGTAAAGGCGGGCGCGTGGATCAAGTAGCTGCACGGGTATTCGAACAAACGCGTTTCGAGGTTGAATTCGCGAAGCGATCTGCCCGCTGTATCTTGTTTGCCACGGGCAGTGAAGTCGCTTGTGAATTCTGATGTTCCGACGACCTGATCGGTCAGTGTAAATTCATCACACATTAACAGGTATCGCAAGACACGATCGACCGACGATGCGATGCGTCGTTTGGTGCTATCGGAACGGTAGTCATCCGGACGTTCTAGTAATTTGTTCATTTCGCGGCATTGATAAAGAGCTAGCCGCGTTTCGTAGTTTGCCGCTGCGATGGCATTGTGCATTTGTGTTTGATGCTCCAGCACCATCAACGCGACGATATCGCTGTGTGGACTGAGGTAGTCATCGACTGAAAAATATTTGGACAGCTCTTTGTGGTTTGCGCCTGGTTCACGATCAAATGTGTGTTCGTCGCCACGGCAAATCGTATTGCCCATGTGCCGCATCGCGCCGTGTTGGCCAGTGACGTACCATCCGCCCCAACGATCGTGAAAGTTACTCGTCTGGTCAGTCAAGAAGGTTCCACTGCCAAAACGTGGTCGCCCCGATACATCGGTGAATACACTTCGCACGAGATAGCCGGGAACGTTTTGGGTTCGGCTAGATGCGTGGCAGGACAGGCAAACACCCTTGTCACGAAGAAACGTCGGTGAGCCCTGTTGGTCCTGTTCCATCACATAAAAAGTTGCGCCTTGAGTCGCGTCCGTTGCCGCGATCTCCAAAACGTCGCCCTGCTGGCAAAAGCCAATATAGACATCGTCCGAAAAATAGAGGGCTCGGGGTCGGCGTGGTGATATGCGTTGCAGTTGCAGGCTCGTTCGGGAGAAGACCAACGTCTGTGAACTGATCGGAACATCAAGAGCTTCCAAAACGGACCGTAAATAGCCATACCCCGGTTCGTAATTCAGCGAGACCTCGCCCGTTGCCATTTTGTCGACCAGGTGGGCGACCGCGTCGTTCACCTCCGCATTGCTGTAATTGATTGGCGCACGTTCGTAGTCACCGTATTGAGCCGACGCCGGAGCCGGTGACGACACGAACTGCACCAGCAGGAAGCAGGCCAAGAGGCGGGAAGGGCTGGTCATCGTTTTGCAAAACCGTCGGGAGATGGGTGATGGAATCCATTGCAAGGCGAGTCTGTCTCGCGCGCATCTTGGCACGGCATCCTTAATCATGCACACCAGGGTATAGAATAGGGGGTTGAATGTCAAGGTGTTCCTGTGAGCTGTTCTGCTCCTGCTGGATTTGATGGCTAGCTAGGCCGTAAACTGGCAGGACCGTTTGACCAAGGTGAGAGCGATGCAGAACAATTCAGCCTGGGGTGGCCATGCGGGCCACGCCTTTACCAATTTTGGTGGAACGCAACCGGAGGGACTCTGTTTCCGGAGTCGCCGCAACCTTTTCAAGGCGTCGATGGCTGGGTTGGCGGGATTGACGTTGCCGCAGTTGTTGCGTCAGCGGGCTTTGTCTGCAGCGGGAGCCACATCGCCGTCATCGCGACGGAGCGTGATTTTGCTGTGGATGACGGGTGGGCCGAGCCACATCGATATGTGGGATATGAAGCCCGATCGGCCGCTGGAGAACCGCGGCCCGTTCTCGCCTGTTTCGACCGCGATCCCTGGGGAATTCATTTGTGAGCATCTGCCTCGGCAGGCGGCGATGTTGGATAAGTTCACGATCATTCGCTCGGTCGATTGCCGGCACAGCAGCCATGAACCAAATCAGGTCATGCAGACGGGGCATCTGGAAGCGGCACCGCGAGTGAATCCGAGAGGGGATCGTTGTCCGGCGATCGGATCGATTGTGGGCAAGTTTCGGGGGGCGAATCACCCGGAAGTCCCCCCCTACATCGCGTTTCAGCGGTCACCTTCGCATATTGCCTACGCCGGGCATTTGGGTCAGCAACATAATCCTTTCATTGCAAATCAAGCGGCGAAGCTTCCCATCTACGATTTGGTCGGCAAGGACACGGGCAAGGTTTCGAGTCCTCAGATGTTTCGGATGCCGCGAGATTTGGATTTTGACCGCATTGATCAGCGATTAGGCTTGCTTCGTGAATTGGACCAAATGCGTCGCGAGTTGGACGCATCTGGCACGATGGCGGCAATGGATTCCTATCAGCAACAAGCGGTCGATATGTTGACGGGTGGGCGAGTTCAGACGGCGCTTGATATGATGTCGGAACCGGAGTCAATTCGGCAGCAGTACGGTCCCCATCTTTGGTGTCAGCAAGCCTTGTTGGCGCGGCGGTTGGTGGAAGCTGGGACTGCCTTTGTGACGATTGATCTGAGTTATCACACGGCGTCGGGCACCTGGGACAACCATGGGGATAACATCCCGCCCTACGGTGGGATATCGAAAGGTCTTCGTCCGCTCTTGCCGCTGTTCGACCATCTGATCACGACATTAGTGAACGATTTAGATCAGCGGGGCCTATTGGATGAGGTTTTAGTCATCGCGATGGGGGAGTTCGGGCGGACGCCGCAACTCGGGACTCAGGGGAGTACGGATGGTCGCAACCATTGGCCGCATGTGATGTCGATGTGTTTGGCCGGTGGTGGAATGCGGCATGGCCAAGTGATTGGTTCGACAGAAGCGGATGGTGGGGCGATCAAGAGTCGACCGGTGACGCCGGCTGATTTGGCGGCGACGATTTATCATCACATGCAAGTTCCATTACAGACGACGTATGCGGACGACCGCGGGCGTCCAACTTTTATTGTGCAACAGAACGGAAAGCCGATCTCGGAATTACTCTGATTGGCTTTTGTTTCACGGATTATTTTTTAAGAGGTTTTTAAGTCGATGAAGCGTCGGGAATTTATGGCGGGTGTGACTGCTTCAACTATCGCGGGTGGTATGGCTGATTTGCGGGGGGATCATCCAGAGCATGGGGATCACGCAGCACACGCCGAGTGCCATCCAACTTATGCAACGATCCAAGATGCGATCGATTCACCGCGAGAAAAGTTTGCTTTCGTTCCGGCGATCTATGTAGGTACCAAGCAATCTCGTCCCGATTACATGGCGACAGTTGATGTTGATCCAGCATCCCCGACCTACAGCCAAGTGGTCGGTCGCTTTTCAATGCCGAATATAGGGGACGAGCTTCATCATTACGGATGGAATGCTTGCAGCAGTTGTCATGGTGAAGGACACCGAAGGTACTTGGTCGTGCCTGGTTTGGCTTCCGGCAATATCTACATTGTCGATGCGGTCGATCCGGTGAATTTGAAGCTTCACAAAACGATTTCGGGTGCCGAGATCGCCCGCAAAACCAATCTATCAACACCTCACACGGTTCATTGCCGCGCGGACGGGGTGATGATGATTTCGATGTTGGGTGATGCTGCCGGCAACGCACCTGGTGGGTTCTTAGAAATTGATTCCAATTTCGAAATCAGCGGGCGTTGGGAAAAGTCACTCGACGGGATGAACTTCAATTACGATTTTTGGTATCAGCCGCGTCATGATGTCATGATCAGCAGCGAGTGGGCGGCCCCCAATACCGTCAAAAAGGGCTTTCAGTTGGAGGATGTCGAGGCTGGTAAGTTTGGGCATCACCTGCATTTTTGGGATTGGTCACAGCGTAAGATCGCCCAGTCGATTGATCTTGGAACCGACGGCATGATCCCGTTGGAGGTCCGTTTTCATCATGATCCGGATAGCACCCATGGTTTCGTCGGCGCGGCACTCAGCAGCGCAATTTTTCACTGGCAAAAAACAGCAGGCCAGTGGAAAGCGAATAAGGTCATCCAAGTCGATCCGGTCGAAACCGAGGGCTGGCCGTTTCCGGTGCCAGGTTTGATCACGGATATCGTGTTGTCGCTTGACGATCAGTTCTTGTATTTCTCGGATTGGTTGCACGGTGACATTCGCCAGTACGACATCTCCGACCCAGAGCATCCGAAGCTCACCGGCCAAGTTTGGCTCGGTGGTGTGATTGGTCACGCGCCGGCTTGGGGCGATCGGTCGCTGACCGGTGGGCCACAGATGTTGCAACTCAGTCTTGATGGCAAGCGACTGTACGTTACCAGCAGTCTGTACAGCGTCTGGGATAACCAGTTCTATCCGGAGATGGCCGAACAGGGTTCATGGATGCTGCAGTTGGATTGTGATACTGAAAGCGGTGGATTGAAGCTGAACGACCGATTTTTTGTTGACTTCGGAGCCGAGCCCAACGGTCCGGCCCGCGCCCACGAGATTCGTTTTCCCGGTGGGGACAGTACCTCGGATATCTGGGTCTAGGTGGAAGGGCGGCTTGGAGTGATTTGTCTGCAAGTGACCACAGTGTCGTGGGGAATTCCGGTTGAAACGTATTGAATCGGTTTCCGAGGAATCCGAACAAATCGACTCTTTTCTGCTTCGCGCGGCGGAGTTGTTGCATCGCTATGGGACCCCGTCATTTCGCCTGGAAGGAGTGATGACGCGGGTCGCTACGACGCAGGGTTTGCACAGTGAGTTTTTGTATACCCCGACCGCGCTGATCGTCGGATTGGGGTACGGTGAATCGCAGCGAACTTACGTTCGACGTGTTGAATCGGGAGAAACCGATATCAGCAAGTTGTTAGCGCTTGATCAGATCCTGGAGGATTTGGAGTCTGGTCGGATCAGTGTTGCGGATGCGGCCGAACGTTTGGAGCAAACAGCGTCGGACCCGCCGCCGTTTCGAACGCTCGTATCTTTACTTGCATCGGCAATTGCCTGTGCGGGTGTCGCTGTCATTTTTGGTGGTAGCTGGCTAGAAACATTGATCGCGGGTTTTTTTGGCCTCGTGATTGCCTACCTTGCGATGTTTGCATCAGTGTTCACTCAGCGCGGTTTGCTGGAGCCGTTTCTGGGGTTCGCCGTCGCGCTCTGTGCGGTTGCTTTGGGACATTGGTTGCCGGTGAATGACCGGTTGATCACGATGGCGGCATTGATTCTTCCCATTCCAGGTCTCACGCTAACGATCGCACTCACTGAGCTTGCGTTGCACCATCTTTCGTCGGGAAGTGCGCGTTTGGCTGGTGCGATGGTCAGTTTGTTCACGTTGGTTGTGGGCGTGGCGATCGCGTGGCGACTGACTGATGCGTGGATGGAACCGATGCATGACAAGATAGATCCGCTGCCGGGATGGTGCCTTTGGATTGCGGTTTCCGTTACGCCGATGGCGTTAGCAGTCGTATTCAAAGCGCCTATCTCGCAGTGGCCTGCGATCATGGTGGTTGTGATCAGCGGGTTTTTGACCAGTCGTACCATGACAGAGATGGCAGGTCCTGAAGTGGGGGCGTTGCTTGGCGCGATGGCGGTTGGCTGCGGGAGCAACATTTATGCTCGCGTGTTCAACCGTCCGGCGATCATTCCGCAAACACCAGGATTGTTGATCCTGGTTCCGGGAACGATCGGTTATTCGGCATTGACTGCGATGATCGATAACGAAACGATCCGTGGGGTGGAGTTGGCGTTTTCGATGTCAATTCTTGGGGTGGCCTTGGTCGGCGGTTTGTTGCTTGCCAATCAGTTAATCTCGCCAAAACGGATTCTGTAAGCCGTTTCGCCGGTGTGGTTGAATCACGACGAACGCATCGCTCGCTTTCTGTCGTGAATGAAGTGTGGGGCAACCACTATGTCGAGACCTGTCGAGACCTGTCGAGATGTTTGAGGCAGCTATCGGGATGCTTTTAGATCTGCGGTAATGGCTTTGAGCTTGGTTTGGTCCGCGGCGTTTTCTGGTAGGGGCTCGTCATGAAAAGCGGGCAGCAACTTGTCCCAGACGAGGTTCAGTTCCGCGCCCATGTTGCGTGTGTTCGCTGTCATCACGACGACCGCATCTTGATCGGGTAACAGGATGCAAAACTGACCCGCCATGCCATCCCCGCGAACCGCATTGTGTCGACAACGCCAGAATTGAAAGCCGTAGCCTTGGTTCCAGTCGCTATTGGCATTGGTGCCGTTGGAGACTTGTTTGCTGGTTGCCATTTTGACCCAATCCGATGGCACAATCTGTTTCCCTTGCCACATCCCTTCTTGGAGGAACAGTTGGCCGAATTTCGCAATGTCCTCGGTTCGCAGATACAAACCGTACCCTCCAATTGAGATGCCACTCGGGCTCTCGTCCCAAGTAGGCGTTTCGATACCAAGTGGCTGGAACAAACGGCTCTCGAGATAGTCTCGCACTGTTTGTCCGGTGGCTTTCTGGACAATCGCAGATTGCATGAAGGTCGCAGGGGTGTTGTACTGAAAATGTGTCCCCGGCTTATGCGGAACCTGATGATTTAAAAAACCTGCGATCCAATCGTTTGATCGCCGCAGATTGACTTCTGTCTGATGTCCTGCGGTCATGGTCAATAAATCGCGGACACGCATCGCCGCGAGATTCTGTGACGGATCATTCGGTACCTGCTCTGGGAAAAATGACACCACGCGATCGTCGATCGAGAATTTCCCATCTGCAACGGCTAGCCCCACGGCAGTCGAAGTGAAGCTCTTGCTCAAAGACCACAGGATGTGCGGTTTGTCGGGTGATTCGGGTGCCCACCAGGCTTCGGCTAACACCTTCCCATTTCGCAGCAGCATGAAGCTGTGCATCGAATCGACGGTCTGATCCGCAGTCAGAATAAAATCAACAATGGCACTCGACGAGACACCTTGTGATTCAGGTGTGGCACGTGGGAGTGTGGCATGTGGGGGTGCTTGGGCGTAGACAAAGGTTGGCGTTGTCAGCAGAAGCAACGTGAACAGAAACAAATTGTAAGATGATCGCATACCGTAAGATTCCATCAGAGGCATGAAGGTTTGGCGGGTGAAATGATCGGGTTCTGCTCGTCACCGCTGAAATATTCCGGCATGCCTTCGGCAGATGTCTTTCGCGTGACTGCACAAAATGTGCTGCGAAGTCTGGAGCTGCGGTTGATCACAACGCGGCGTTGCGAGAACAGGGTTTGGGCAGTGGGTGGGATTTCCGTTTTGAAGAGGAACCGCGATTCACTATCTTATCAGAAAGCCCTGTTGTTAGCGTTTGGGTGACATACCACGGTTTTGCTCTTCTGTGAGGTAGACCATTGAATCCTGCGGCCAGTTCAAAATTGGGATGGGGACGGTGTTTTTTTTCCGTTGCTTATTCGTTCGTGACATTGATTGTGTCGAATCAGGCATTGGGTGACGAACGTCCAAATTTTTTAGTCGTGTTATGCGATGATCTTGGTTATGGCGACCTGCATTGTTTTGGGAATGCCGAGTTGAAAACGCCCCATCTGGATCAGTTCGCACGTGATGGAATGCGATTGACCAATTGTTACTCAGCGCATCCTAATTGCTCGCCGTCGAGGACAGGGTTGATGACTGGGCGGACGCCGACGCGTGTCGGGATTCACAATTGGATTCCGATGCTGTCGCCGATGCATGTGCCGACCACTGAGATTACCGTGGCAACTTTGTTGCGAGATGCTGGGTACGAGACAGCATTGACGGGAAAGTGGCATTTGAATGGGCGATTCAATCTGACAGGTCAGCCTCAACCTGGCGATCACGGGTTCGAGCATTGGTTTGCAACCCAGAACAATTGCTTGCCGAACCATCGGAATCCCTACAACTTTGTCCGCAACGGGATTCCACTTGGTCCGTTGAAAGGCTACGCCGCCGATCTGGTCGCGAAAGAGGCCGTTTATTGGTTGCGAGAAGTGCGAGATCGGCAACGCCCCTTTTTTCTGTTCGTCTCGTTTCACGAACCGCATGAGCCGATCGCGACGCATCCTCAGTTTGAAAAGTTGTATCCGTCGCCCGATCCCAGCTATGCCGCGCATCATGGCAACATTACTCAAATGGATACTGCCTTTGGTGACTTAATGAAAGCAGTCGATGAGCTTGGCTTGCGTGATCAGACGTTTGTTGTGTTCACCAGTGACAATGGACCGGCCAAGACGGCCTACCATCCCAACGGATCGGCCGGTCCTCTGCGTGATAAGAAGGGTTACGTCACCGACGGTGGAATTCGTGTTCCAGGGATTCTGCGCTGGCCAACGCAGATCATGAGGGGTAGCGAATCAGACGCTCCGGTCATTGGAACAGATCTACTTCCAACTCTATGCGAACTGGCCGACATCAAGCCGCCCTCCGATCGGAAATTGGATGGGGCGAGTATCGTTCCGCTTTGGCACGGACGGAAAGTGCGACGTACTACACCACTCTACTGGCATTTCTACGGGGCCAGTGGCAATCACAAAGTTGCAATTCGAATTGGCAATTGGAAACTTTCCGCTGAGCTGGACGTCGATCCGATTCGACAACGCGGTGGCATTGATTCAATGGATCAGCAGGCGATTAAAACGGCGAAGCTTGGGGAGATGGATCTTTACAACTTGGTGGAGGATATCAGCGAGACAACCGATCTGAAACGTCGTGAGCCAGATCGATTTGCTGAGATGCGAGCGATTTTGGAATCGAAATATCGTGAGGTCCAGGCGGAAAGTCCAACTTGGCCCGAGTGGGAGTTCGCCCGCTATGAAGGTCAACGAATTGAATGGCCGAATTACCGTGGGGCGAAAGCTATTCAGCCACGCACGCCAGCGATTCCAGCCGATTATCACGACAACCCGCGCTTGCAGGGAATTGAGTGACACGACTATCGGTTTGCCGGTGGCGACGTCCGCAGTTGCTGCATGAACCTGGCTAGCAAGGCATCCGTTTTGGGAGTTGCCTTCAGATCGTGCGAGAATTCTTCCAGCGACTTTCCGCTGATCTGCTCGACATAGCGGGGGTAGGCGCGAAGCCGTTGCAGCAAAGCAGCACGATCGAGTTCAGGATGGAACTGCGTGCAGTAAATTGGCTTGCCTGGAATGCAGAACGCTTGATTGGCTACTTTATCTGATGAAGCGAGACGCAGTGCTTGGCTCGGTAGTTTTGTAACGCAATCTTGGTGCCCCATGGGCGCGAGAAATTGATTGCCCAGGGGAGCGAATAGCGGATCACTTCGTCCCGCTTCGGTCAGGTGTACTTCGACAGCGCCGATTTCTGCACGACTTTTGTCGGTTACTACCTCGCCACCAAGTGCTTTGGCCATCGCCTGGAAGCCCCAGCAAGAGGCAAAGGTCGGAATGTTGAGGTCATAAAGTTCTCGCATCGCCGCCAAAGCAGGTGGCAACCATGGACCGCCTTCGGCGACTGAATAATCGCCACTGCCTCCGAGTAGCACCACATCATAGGGCGCCAGATCGGCACCAGTAGGGAAGCCGCCAAGCAGATCAAACACTCCGATTTGTGCTGGCTCGCAATGGAGAGCGCGGGCAAAGCAATCGACCTCTTGCTGCCGCATCGGGTCATCGCTGTTTCGAACTTGGAGGAGTAGGAATTGATCCATTACAACCGCGAGAAATAGAGGGAGGTGAGCAAACAATCAGGATCGGGTGGCCCAGCTGACTTTTCCAGTTTGGGATCCGTTGCTAGGACAGTTGGGTCCCGCTTCGCGTCAAGTTCCGTTTGCCAACCTGCCCAGTGGGGATGGCCGACTCTTCGCATAAACGCTTTCGATGTAGCCGATGTGGGAGGGGATTTTCGACGGCTTGGGCGAACGACCTAGCAGTCTTGGGCGGCGGAGGATGCAGTCTTTGCTCCCCCGAGGGCCTCTTCACTTCCCGCGCGGCTTAATGCACGAAACCCGCGTGGCTTAATGCACGAAACCCGCGCGGCTTAGCGGACGAAACCTGGGTGCTACAGCGTACGAAATGACACAGGTCGAATCTAGCGTGTGCAAATCCGCACTCTGGAGGATTCGCGATCGCCGGCCAGATTTTGGTGAATAACGGAAGAATGCAGCCACAACTGCTTTGTCTTGATTGGCCGTCCAGTCGGCACATCGATTGCGGTGTTTTCACGTTGATCGGATGTGTAGTTCGTCGCCGAGAATATTTTGGAGCAAGTTATGTTTGATCAAGACGCACTTCATCAACGTGGGAAAGCCTTGGAAGACGAATTCTTTCGCCAAGTCGATCAGAAACTGCTGGCGGATTTGAAGGCGTCCAGCGAACGTGAAAGACACATCGAGCAGCTGGCCTCAGTAACGAGTTTTCAGGATGATGAGCTGTTGGCAGATTTGGTCGATGGCGGATTTCAGCCCGCGACGTTAGCTGCTTTGGCGTTGGTGCCCTCAGTGTTTGTCGCCTGGGCCGACGGTTCGGTGACACCTCTGGAGCGACAGGCAGTTATGAATACGGCACTGCATCGAGGAATCGAAGGGCAGCCATTGGCGTTGCAGTTGTTGGAAACTTGGTTGCACAAGCATCCGCCACGTTCTTTATGGAGTTTGTGGAAGGAGTACGTTAGCGTGGTCTATTCGACGTTCGCTGGCTCTTCGGGTGAGACACTAGCCAACGAGATTCGTCAACAAGCGCGAACGGTCGCGGAAGCGTCGGGGGGAACACTTGGGTTCGGTAAAGTTTCCGATGCTGAGCAAGAGATCCTGGACGATATAGATTCTGTATTCAGCAATGAATCGAGTGTTACGCAGCGTGAGTAGATTTGACCGCGCGGGAGACTCGGTCATGATCCCAGGTTGTTCGCGTGGCGTTGCTGGTACACATCGAGTTGGCGATCCACATTGGCGGTTCTTCAAAAATGAGCTCGTCATTTTGTAAACCAGATGATATTTGTTGTGTGATATCTGTTGCGTTAGGTCGCACCTCGAATGGCATAGCCGTGGCGAATGATTCGCGGCACTAGATGTGAAGTTGGTGTACGTGTGATCGTGAACTGGTGGGGTGATCTGCTCTCAACTGAAGTCGGTTGAGAGTAGTACTCAGTCACCAGTCAAGCGATACCACCACCGTATCAGCAAGAGGATGATGCTGTTCGATTTTGTTGAGCCACTGCTGAAGCTAAATCGTTTCAGCCACAAGCCAGTGTTTCAGATTCAAGCCAGTGTTTCAGATTCAAGCCAAGGCTTAGGATCTTAGGATCAGGGTGGGGCAGTGAGCCAGTCGCACGACCCGCTCAGCAACGGAACCGAGCAGCATGTGCTTTAGAAATCCGTAGCCATGGGATGGCATGACGATCAGTTCGGCCTGTTCAGCGTTTGCCAGTTCCACGATTTCGCGACCCGCATCACCGATCTTTGCGTGGATTTTAACGTTCGCATATTTGGGATCGCTCAGGCGTTCCTCGAGGTTCTGCCTGACGGCTGCTATCCGACTGTCATCCGTGACAGTGCCATAGAGATTACCGGGTTCCATCGTGTTCAGTTCAATCAGCACATGAATGACATGGACCGTGCCATCACCAGTGATTTCGATAGCCTTTTCCAAGGCATTGAATGAAAGATCACTGAAATCGACCGGTGCGACTGTGATTTTAGAATGTAAGCCAGCCATCGGGTATCTCCAGTTAGGGCAGTGGAATAGTTGAGAGCTGCAAAATGAGTGCCGAGGTCCAATAATTCGTGAGAATGGCCTGCGCAGTGCCGCGTTGGATGGAATGCGTGATTAAATGTTGAAGTAAACGCGACTGGCGGTGACAGGCTTGCGTGACGATCCATTCACGGTAATTCCTTCGCTCATTGTAGCTGTCGGCGACATGAGCCTGAGGGGAATGCTGAGATGCATCAAGGGTGTTGGAATCAGGAAAAGTGGGGCAATTTGATCAGGTTGCCAAACGGACCATTTTAAGTTGCTTGGTCTAACGTGACGGGGAATGCGAGAAAGTAGTATCCAACATCTCGTACGCAGCCTGACGCATCTCTTTTGGGAAGTCATGTTGGCAATCAGGATGATGAACAATCAGTCGATCCGGTTGCCCATGCAATGCGAACACTTTGCGAGCTTCTGCTGTTAGCCGCCGAACGCTTTCGACGCGGAAGTTGCTGTCGTGGAGAGGAGCAACAATCATCACGTGCCTGGGCGCGAGTAGTGCAACGAGTTCATGGAAATCGTAAGGAATGTCTTCCAGGTGATTTCGATAATCGGCAAGCCGAGGCATGTAGCGTGTTTGTGTCCAGCCCTGTCCGGGCATCCACCGAGCCGGGTCACCGCCATAGTAGTCTTGGTAGGAATCGAGACCACAGCTTGAAATGACCGCTTGGATTCTGGCGTCATGAGCAGCGGTGTAGATCGCATTGTGACCACCCAATGAGTGGCCGATTGCGGCGATGGAGTCCTTGCGGACAAACGGCAACGATTGCAGTAGGTCGATTCCCCGAATGTTGTCCCAGACCGCTTTGAGTGTGCCGCTTTTCCAGCCAAGTGTGTCGAGATTGGGTTGGTAATCAGCAAGCTGCGGGTAACTGGGTGACAAAGTCACGTAACCGCGTTCGGCCAGTTCACTGGCGTACTGTCGATTGGGTTTGCCTCCGAGTCCGACAACAACATCATGTCCCACCTGATTGTCGGTGGGATGCAAGCAGAGGACGGCGGGAGCCGGTGGGCTGTTTTCGGTGAGAAGTGATTTTGGAATGCACAGGTAGGCGGGTGTCTGACTTGTTGGTTCAGACTGATACATGATTTTTTTGCGAACGTAGCTACCGCAATCGACTTCTTGCAGCACCGTGACCTTTGGTGGTTGCCTTCGCAGCGAAGGTAAGCGTCCCATGACGGCTTCCATGCCATGCTGGATTGCTGCGGCGCGTGTTTGCCATTGATCAGGGTTTTCGGCGATTGAACGTTCGCTGGTGTGATCGGGTATCGAAAGGATTTGGCGACGATTTTCCAGTCGTTGTCGTCTTGCCGAATCACCCTCCGTCCATTGCAGGATTGAAAAGATCGGGCGATGGTCAGAGGCGATCGGCTCGTTCAGGACTTTGGTTTCAATCACCTTCCAGTGATTGCTTGGGCGGTAAAAGATAAAGTCAATTTGCCGGTTTGGATTCGAAGAAGGAATGGTTGGCAGTTCCGGACCAGCAATGGTCCACTGTTTCGCGAGCGTTTTAAGTACCGTCGTTTCACGGGTCGCATTGATATCGCCCGCCAAGATAGCGGGAACATCTGCGGTCGCAGAAACGCGTTCGTTCACTGCGATCGCTGACGCAACCCGTTCACGATCATCGCGTCGATGATCGAAGTGTGTTCCAAAGACTTTCAGTGGCCTGCCGAAAAACCAAACCTTGGCCTCCTTCAATCCTCGCTGTTCACCTTGATCCAGATTTGGGAGTTGGTGGTTTTGATGATCGATCAAAGGCAGTCTTGTCAGCAATGCGTTTCCATACTGCCCACCCTGTAGATTGATGTTTGCGCCAAAAATGGCCTGTAAACCAGTGAGCTCAGCCAATTGACTTGCTTGGTCAATCGATCCGCTGCGAGTGACCTTGCGATCGACCTCTTGCAACAAAACAAGATCGGGATCGACACTGCGAATCGTCCGGGCAATTCTTTCCAGGTCAATCTTTTGGTCGGTCCCAGCACCGTGGTGAATGTTGTAGCTAAGGACGCGAAGTTGGTCTGGTTGACGTTGGTCTGGTTGACGTTGGGCTGGTTGACGTTGGGCTGATGCTAGCGAAACAAATAGTCCACAAAGTAGCCAGCAGGTGATTCGGGTTAACATGCAGCGATCCTCAGTGCCCGATCAGCCGATCGAGCGACTGTAACTGAGTACGAACAAAACTAAGTGAACTGCTAGCAACGAAATAGCAGTTTTTCGAAAAGCCGAGTACAGGCCGAAGATGGACAGGACACAACCCAGGGCGGCAATCAAGGCTCCGCCAGTGGGGAACCACCAAGCAGCGACAGAAGCAAATCCGAGCACCATGATGGAGGCCGCGACAGCACCCATGGCGGTGTATCGAATTGGTCCGACGTCGTAGAAAGCCTCGATGGGACGTTCTGCCGCAGGGATGGTCGGGTCGACGGCAAAGGGAGAGCCGACACGGATGTCAGCGGTGAGTGCGTCTTCCGCTGCGACGTCGCCCGCTTCAGAAGCCGTCGTCGTGGGGGACGAAGTGCTAGCCGAGGGGGGATTGCCTTGGTCCGGTGGCTCTTCTGTATTTTCAGTCATGGAGCAGACGGTTTTCAATCTTGGATCATACGTGGCAACTCCCGCCAATTCGCGTGTTTGGAGCGATTCGCGTCAGTGATCTTGGTTGCCAGTTTAACGTGTCACTGAGTATCCTAGGACACAAGGTGTAAGCCGGATTCTACCGGATTACGTGCTGCTGCGTACTCGGTTGGGCAAGATGCCTTACAAGCCGTTGTCCCCTTCATAAGCAATATATTTTCGAATGATTGACTCGTTGCGTTTTTGTCTGCTTGGATTTGGTTTCCTGATTTTTTCGATGGCAATTCAGGCCCAACAGGCTGACTTCAAGCAACCAGAGCCGCTGGAGCCGGAGATCGCGGAAGCATCTGATGAGGGGGTGGAGGGGATGTCCGCGATTCGGATTCCCGAAGGATGGAAGATCGAACTCTTCGCTGCAGAGCCCGCAATCGCGAATGTCGTAGCCTTCGATATCGACCATCGAGGTCGAGTTTTCGCCTGCGAGACATTCCGACAGAATCGCGGTGTCACTGATAACCGCGCTCATGATGAGGCTTGGCTGCTGGCTGATTTGGCGTCAGAAACGGTTCAGGATCGGATCGATTACCACAAGCGTCTTTTGGGTGAAGCCGCCGTCACCTATGCCCAGCATGATGATCGGATTCGGAGACTAGAGGATTCGGATGGTGATGGCAAAGTCGATCGAAGTTATGTCGTGGCGAATGGCTTCAATCGGCTAGAAGACGGAACCGGGGCGGGTGTGCTGGTGCGTGGCAATGAAATTTACTACGCCTGCATTCCCAAGCTTTGGAAAATTTCCGATCTGGATGATGATGGAAATGCGGACCAGCGCGAGGTGTTGGCCGACGGTTTTGGGGTCCGCGTCGCGTTTCGTGGACACGACATGCACGGTTTCGTCATCGGTCCCGATGGCCGACTCTACTTCAGTATTGGTGATCGTGGGTACCACGTCACGACAGAAGACGGACGGCTATTAGCAGACCCAGCATCCGGTGCTGTGTTTCGCTGTGAATTAGACGGTTCGAATTTGGAAGTCTTTGCGACAGGATTGCGAAATCCGCAAGAATTGGCGTTCAACGACGTCGGTGATTTATTCTCGGTCGACAACAACAGTGATAGCGGTGATCGGGCTCGGATCGTTCATCTGTTAGAAGGTGGCGATTCAGGATGGCGGATGTACTACCAATATTTGCCCGATCGTGGCCCGTTCAACCGAGAGCGAATTTGGGAGCCAATCCATGCTGGGCAGCCCGCATACATCGTGCCACCGATTGCCAATTTCACTGACGGTCCAAGTGGTTTCGCCCATTACCCGGGGACGGGGTTTGGTGACGCATTGAAGGATACGTTTTTCATTTGTGATTTTCGGGGGGGGCCCGCCAACAGCGGAATACGCTCTTTCAAACTTTCACCCAACGGTGCCTATTATCAGTTAGACACTGATTCCGATCCCGTCTGGAGCGTGTTGGCGACTGATCTCGCGTTCGGGCCAGACGGTGCGATGTACGTTAGTGACTGGGTTGACGGGTGGGACGGTTTGGGAAAAGGTCGCATCTATCGTCTGACCGACCCGGAGCATAGCGAGACACCGGTCGTGAAAGAGGTACAGCAGCTGTTAGCATCGCAATGGTCTGGGCAGACGACCGAACAGTTGATCAGTCACCTCGGACATATTGATCGACGGGTGCGATTGGAGTCGCAGTGGGAATTGGCCCGTCGCGGAGACGTCGAAACACTGACCGGCGTGTTGAATGACGCTGAAGCGGGAAAGTGGAAACGTTTGCATGCGATTTGGGGAATCGATCAGATTGCGCGAGTCGAGCCGGAGCGACGCGATTTGCTCTTGGCGGCAATCCGGCGTTTGCTGGACGACGATGATGCGACGCTGCGAGCGGCCGCGGCCAAAGTGGCTGGGGAACGTTTGGATGTCGGAGCGATTGAACAGCTGCAGGGGTTGATGTCCGACACGTCAGACCGAGTCCGTTACTTTGCCTGTTTATCCTTGGCAAAACTGCGAGTGCAACCAGCTTTGGCTGAAGTGATCAGGATGATCGCAGAAAATAAAAATCGCGATCCCGCGATTCGCCATGCTGGCGTGGTTTACCTGGCAAGTTTGAATCAACCCGAGAAAATGGCTGGTCTGAGTCGACATCCCAGCGAATCGGTTCGTTTGGCTGCCGCCGTTGCACTTCGAAGGCTTCGCAGTGGCGAGTTGGCGAAGTTTTTGGGTGATGAGAGTGATGCAGTTGTCGCCGAGGCGGCAAGGGCAATTCACGATTTGCCGATTCCTGTTGCCATGCAGTCGCTGGCTAGTTTGATCGCTGGCAAGCTGACAGAGGGTGATTTGAGTCGACGAATCCTGAACGCCAATTTCCGCCTTGGGACCGAGGATGCTGCCAAGGCGTTGGGTGATTATGCGTCGCGAACGTCCGCGCCGGTTGAGATGCGAGTCGAGACGCTGCGGATGCTGGCCGATTGGGCTCGACCTGATCCGCGAGATCGAGTGGTGAATGATTATCGCCCGTTAGCTCCTCGCGATGCGAAACAGGCGGCAGTCGCGTTGGAACGGCATATTGAGAGTTTGATGACCGCCGAGGATCTGGTCCGTGATGCAGCCATTGAGGTCGCAGCGGGTTTGGGAATCCGGAAGATCGCACCGATGTTGGTCGAGCGGGTTCGGGACAGCCAAATCCAACCTGAACAGCGGGCAACTGCGTTAGAGAGCTTGGCACGGCTGCAGCCAGCGATGGCAGTGAAGTTGGCCCAGCAAGTCAAAATGCTGCCTCCGACCGAACTGGTGCCTGCTGCATTGCGAGTTCTCGCTACGCACGATGCTGGGAATTCGCTGCCGAAATTTGTTCAAGCGATTCAGAGTCGCAATGTGAAAATTCGGCAACTGGGTTGGGACATTCTGGCCAAAGACGAAACGACGAAGGGGCGGCAAGTGATTGCTGACGCGGTGGAAAGTTGGCTCCAAAACGAGCTTGCCCCCGATGTCCATTTGAATGTCTTCGAGGCATCCAAAGATAAATTGGACGAAGATCTGCAGTCGAAACTTGATGCTCATTTGAGTGCGATCGCAAAATCCGAGCCGCTGGGTCCGTGGTTGGTCGCGTTGGAGGGAGGGGATGTCGAGGCTGGGCGACGATTGTTCTTCGAAAACACAAAGCTCTCCTGCGTTCGCTGCCACAAAGTTGAACGGGCGGGTGGAGAGGTCGGGCCAAACCTGACCTTGATTGGCAACCAAAAAGACCGCCGCTACCTGCTGGAGTCAATTTGTTTGCCTAGCGCGCAGATCGCAAAGGGATTCGAGACAGCCGTCATCGCCAATGATTCGGGACAGGTATTCACCGGAGTCGTGAAATCTGAAACCGACGATTATGTCGAGTTAATTCAGAACGATGGAAGCCAAGTTCGTATCTTGCAGGATGAGGTGAGTGCGCGGCGAAAAGGTCAGTCCTCGATGCCCAGCGATCTGGTCCAATTCATGTCAACACGTGAGCTGCGTGACCTCGTTTCCTATCTGGCCAGTTTACAGGCCGATTCGCGAGGAGCGGAAGAGACAGAGTGACGGACCTGCGAGTGGAGACCTCGTTCCGTTGCAAATTGTCTCGTTCGAGACTTCGGCAAGAGATGCTGATGGTTGTTTTGCCCTGTTAGCAATCATGACCTATCCTTTCGAAAATCTTTACAGATTGCACGGCCGCCGCAGACGGTGAATGGTCGTTTGAAATGAAAACGGCTTGTTGATCGAACTGTCACCTCCTACTTAAGTTAATCCTCCGGTTGGGCATCCTCGTGGTGTAATAACCGGTCCATTAAACATGACCTGTCACGAAATTGCACAGCGGCTCTCAACTCTCAATCCCGATCTCTCACCAGTCGACATCGCAAGATTATCGCTGATGGTGTTGGCTCAAGCGGAAGATCCGGATCATTTGCGCGATGAAGATGCTCTGATCCTTGCTTGGAAGAGCGCAACGTTTCGTCTGGAATCAGCTTCGGATCAACACGCTGCAGTCGCGAACGAACTCGACGCGATGTGCAGTGACGGTCAGGCCCCGTTTTCGACAGACCAGTTGTGGGTTTTGCTCCGAGCGGTGAAGGTACAAAGCCAGATTTTGGAGCTTTACACCGCGCAGCCCGCACTTGCCTAACGGGCGAATTGCGATCGGTCGAACTGGCAGAGCGGGTTTTACGTCCGCCATGGTGAGTTGTTCGGGCAGGTTCAAAGCTGCTGCTACCTGCCCACGACCTTCGGCAATCATCGCAATCAGTTGGCTCTGGCGATTCTTGAGCGGACAGCGATTGCAGTCGTGTTGTTGATTTCGTTCAACGATCTTTTAGCTGAAGGACCGCGTCGCGAGCGCGGGCCAGGAAATCCTTTTTCGGTTCACCAGATTCAAGGAAGATCGGTGGTCCAATCGTGATGCAACTGAGCAACGGGACCGGCAAGACCTCGCCACGCGGCAGGATTCGATTGACATTGTCGATGTAGACAGGCACGAGTTCCAGATCCGGACGCTTTTTACCCATGTAGTACAGGCCGCTTTTAAATTTCCCCATTTCGTCATCACTGGATGAACGACCACCCTCCGGAAACATGATCAGCGAGTAAATATCGCCCATCTGGTTCAGCATGCTATCGATGGGGCTCTTGTGAACCTTGATCTCCTTGCGATCGACGAGTAACGCATTGAAGCTTGTCGCAATGTGGGGCTTCAGCCATCCACGGGACCAATAATCTTTAGCTGCGACCGGTCGAGTGACACGCCGCAATTCGCGAGGCAAGGCTGACCAGAGGACCACCGCATCAAGGTGGCTGGTGTGATTGGCAAAATAGATTCGTTGGCATGTATCGGGTTGACAATCAATCCAGCGCACGGTGAAGCCGCTGAAAAGTTTTGCCAACAGAACGATCGCATGACTGGTAAATGTCATGTCACTATTCTAACGACCAATTGGATTCCCGTAAGCCGCGATGCGATGCGATCAGTCAAGCTCGTTCTCGCCAGCATTTTCCCGTTGCTGTAGCGTGACAGGCCAACCGGGGAATTGGTTGTTCGGGTCACCATCGGTGGCATCAATAAGGAATCGGAACGATTCGATGGTATAGGTTTTTGCGTCTGGGTCGACGGTGACGAGCCCGAAACCGCTGCCTTTTTGATGGGCTTTCTCATAGCGGTTCTTTTTCGTGCCTACCTCAGGATTGCCGACTGCGTAAACGTAAATTTTGTTGCCGAGTCCATCCTGATATTCCCCGGTATTTTCGAGGCCATGTTGGGGACGGTTTTTGTGTGGCATCCCTAATTCGTCTGGTCGCCACCAGCGTGGGTATCCTGCCGAAATAGCGGGAGAGCAGAATGACCAAAACCCATCCCGCTGCGAATCGACGCCATACTGCAGAAGGGACGACAGGTGTTGATCCCCATTGAGGTGCAGTGGCATGCCTTTAGCAAGAATTTTGATCGCTCGGTCGCGGGCTGTTTGCGGCCAGCCGCCTGAGTCGAGATCGGCTTTGAGGTAGCCATCGTATCGACCGTGGTGGGTCGCAGCACCGGCGAATACGGTTTGACTGAGCACAATCTTCATCGAGTGGCCACGCCAATCGCTGGTCCACCGCTCCAAGAACGCTTCTTGCCGCTCCCCGAGCAACACCAAGCCAGGTTTGTCGAGGGTGCGAGTATCGAAGTCGGGATCGCGGACATGGTCAGCTCGGCCACTGCCGGTATCGACTCGTTGGGGGCCGCTTTTCCACTGGCGGTCTCCTAGGATGACGAAACCGACACCTCCGTAAACCATATCGCCGTAATAGACACTGATGCCTTGTTGAACGGGGGTTGGGTCGGCATAGTCGGGGTGGTGCGCGACGTTGGTCTTATGCACCACGTTGACCATTCTGGCTGGCTCGCGGTATCCGCCGTTGGAGGAAGCACCTCCGGTTTGAACATCCATGGGAGCACCCCCTTCTCCCCAGATATTCCCTTGGAAAACGTCATGGTCGTCGGGAAGGCAAAGTGTTGGTCGGTCCCGCATCGCTTCACGGAATGCCCATCCAAACATGTAGTACTTGCGAAGATAGTTCAGAATCGCTGCGTCGGCCGGTTCTCGAATTAGTCCATAGCCGCCATGGCTCTCGTACAGCTGATCGCCCGAAAAGTAGAGCAGATCAGGGTCGAGTCTTAGCAAATTGTTCGCGACGGGCTCGTAGGGAAAACCGTAATGGTTTTGGCAAGTTAGTGAGCCAATGCGGAGCGGTCGGCCGCTGGGGTTGGGTTTGATTTTGCCGGACCACGTCGACTCATTCTCCGCACCATCGATTCCCCGCTCGCGATAGATCAACCGATAGGGTGTCTCGGCGGTCTCGTCCCAGTTGGGGATTCGAAACGTTGCGGTCCAGGCATCTGAATCGAGTTCTGCTTTTCCCAGCGACTGCCATCCTGTATCTCGTTGAACGACCAGTTCGACTTGCTGGTTGTCCTGTTTGCCGAGTGGGCCAGTCAGGGCGCTCATCTTCAATACGAAGCCTTCATCGCTGCGTGAATCACTCAGCGAATACATGGACCACAGAATTGGTCCGAATGTGCGACTCAAGTCTTCGGTGAATGCTGTCCCTTCCACAATCCAGTCGTTGAATCGATAGCGAGAGCCTTGGACTTTGTTTTTGGTTGCTTCGAAGTTATTGACTAAAGCTACGTTTCCTAGGATGGAATCGGCAGCGACCGATTGGGTCAGTTGTCCCAGCACCCCGTCATCCTTGGCAGGATCGATGACCGTCAATGTTAAAAGGTAGCGACCACGATCAGGCTTGCCCTGTAATTTCAGTTTCAGGGGTCGCGACCAATCGATGTCGAGTGCGGATTGTTGACGTCCCAAGATCATCTTTCCAGCTTCTAATCCAGCCTCAACGCCACCACCGGAAAAGCTATTGCTGCGATATTCGTTTAATTCACTGCGATTGCCGACGCGGAATCCGACACCACCGTCACGTTTGCCCGGTTCGATTTGCTGGACGGTGACTTCCATTTCGATGGTGCCGTCCGCATCGGTGACTTGATGCGTGATCAATTGCAGATTTCGGTCGCCACCTTTGCTTTGACATTCAGCAGCGCCGTTGATGACTCGCCAATCTTCCATTGGATTGGCCCAGATCTGGCCGTTGAGCCAAACCCGATCATGTGTGTTTGACCAGGAAATGGTGGTCGACGGTTTATCGCTTGGAGTGGCTTGGGGAGTCGCCTGCTGAGCGACTCCTACTTGTCGGCCGATTCCCAGTGCAGCGCTGCCGAGTCCGATTAGTTTCAAAGCGAGGCGACGACTGGTCGTGATCATGATCCACCGTTGAGGAGTTTAGGGAGAAGTGGGGCGATGGTTTAGAGCTCGATTCCAGACTTACCGTCCCAACGAACAAAACCTTCGATGGCTGCATATTCGGCCATGCCAAGCGAATCGTATCGACCCGCGGTGTCAGCATTACGCGCTTCTGCACGCTGCCAGAATTCCCGGACATCCGATCCAGGGAACAACGCGCGGTCTTTTTGCGATTCATGTTTGAAAATCGCGACTCGTTTTCTTTCTACTTCCTGCGGACTGAGCGGGACCGCCATGTCAATCTCGCTTGGTGCCCATTCCTGCCACGCTCCACGGTAGAGCCAAACCGCACAGGCTTCGTACCAAGGATCGTTTTGACAAACGAGACAGGATTGCAAGATGACGGAGAGGCAGGTTCGGTGTGTACCGTGTGGATCAGAGAGATCGCCGGCGGCGTAAATCTGATGGGGTTTGACTCGCCGCATCAGGTCGACCGTGATCTCGATGTCTTTTTCTGAAATCGGGCTCTTTTTGATTCGACCGGTTTGATAGAAGGGCAGATCTAAAAAGTGCAACTGGTCATCGGTGACGCCGCAGCAGCGAGCTCCTTCGCGGGCCTCTCCACGGCGAATGAGGCCCTTGAGCTGTTGCATCTGCGTGCTGTCGATCTGGCCTGATTTTTTATTCCGAAGGAATTCATCGATATGGGATTGAAGCTGGCTTAAGCCCTCCGCTTGAATTTTGAATTCACGACAGAAATCTTCAACGAACTCGGCAAACCGTAATGCGTCTTCATCAAAGACAGCGATGTTGCCGGAGGTTTGATAAGCGATGTGGACTTCGTGCTTTTGGTCGACCAATCGAATCAGCGTCCCGCCCATGGAGATGACATCATCATCGGGATGGGGAGAGAACAGTATCACTCGCTTTGGGTAAATATCATCACGATGGCCGGGACGGTCCCCGATTTGTTTGGCATGCTTTGGTTTCCCGCCTGGCCAGCCGATGATGGTCGATTGAAGATGTCGAAAGACTCGCAAATTGATGTCGTAAGCACTTCCGTGAGCGGCCAGTAAGTCTTGCAAGCCGTGTTCGTTGTAATCTGCGTCGGTCAATTTCAGAATTGCTTTGCCGACACCTTCCGCCAAGTCGATGACAGCTCGTCGTGTGATCTGATCATCCCAGGTGACTTCGCCCAGCAGCCAAGGAGATTGAATCCTTGTTAACGTCGATGCAGCGGCATCGTCCAGCAAAAAGCAAGCGTTCGGATGATCCTGGATGAAAGTCGCTGGGACGGATGAATTGACATAGCCTTCGACGGTTCGAGAGACGATTTCGGCCTTTCCCTCGCCGTAGGCCAAAACCAAAATGCGTCGCGATTCTAAGATGGTGCCAACACCTACCGTGATTCCGTATCTTGGGACATTCTCGGCACCGAAGAAATCGCTGGCAGCATCAGTTCGCGTGACACGATCAAGCGTGATCATTCGGGTCCTTGATGCTCGGTCAGAGCCGGGCTCGTTCAATCCGATGTGTCCCGTACGGCTTACACCGACCAACTGAATATCGATCCCGCCAGCATCACGGATCTGTTGCTCGTATTGCTGACAAAAAGTATTCACCTCGTCTCTGGGCGCGGATCCGTCTGGAATATGAACATTACTTGGTTGAATGTCCACGTGATCGAATAGGTGTTCATGCATGAACCTCGCGATGCTCTGAAGTTCGAACGGTTGCATCGGAAAGTATTCGGTCAAATTGAACGTAATCACGTTCGCGAATGAAAGTCCCTCATCGCGATGCATTCGCACCAATTCGTTGTAGACATTCGCGGGCGATGATCCAGCAACGAGACCGAGCACGCATGTTTTGCCTTGCTTGGCATTGGTCCGAATCAGTTCTGCTATTTCCTTCGCGGCTGCAACGCTCGCATCGGACGCGCGTGTGAAGATGCGGCAAGGGACTCGTTCGTTCGGGTGGCTATTCACGGCTGAGATACCTGTTTTGCGATCATCGCTGCTCCCAGCACACCGGCGTCGTTGCCGAGTGTGGCGAAATCAACTTGCATATTAGTTCCAACTTGCACGAGAGTGGTGGCTTTGACGGTATCGCGAACACGTTCCAAGAAACGCCGCCCCGTATTCGTTGCATTGCCACCAAACGTCATTGCGCCTCCGAGCAGAACGACTTCGGGATCGATCACTTGGCCGATCATGCCAATCGCTTGCCCGACGTATTGAGCCGACTCGTCGATTAATTGCTGGCAGATTTGAGAACCATTTTCGGCCTCCGCTGCGATGTCCAATGGAGTGACATGATCCGACAACAATTCCGCCGTGAAATGGCTCGGTCCCTCTGTGGCGATGGCAGATCGTAAACGCTTGATCAACCCGCCGGCGCCTGCGTAGGATTCCAAATGGCCACGACTACCGCAGGTGCAGGGCAGGGCATCGTCATCGAAGCGAATGGCAATGTGGCCGAGTTCACCCGCGCACCCGTGGTCACCGCCATAGGGACTGCCGTTGACCACCAAGCCGCAACCGATGCCGGTTCCGAGTGTGATCAATGCTAAGGAGCGATTTCCTAATGCACGCGAGGTGTGTTCCGCATAGGCTGCCGAGTTAGCATCGTTGACGACAGCGGAGGGAAGGCTAGAGGCACTGCAGAGAAGCTTGAGCAACGGTTGACCATGCCATCCCGGCAGATTGACGACTTCCCGAAGTTCAAACGCTCGCGTGTCGAGTACACCGGGCACGGCTAACCCAACCCCTGCGAGATCACTTTGCGAGCGAGCCAGATCTTCAAGCTGTTGCATGGCGAATTGCATAGCAAAGTCAAAGATGCGTTGCGGTGTGCCCAGGGCGGGTGTTGGGGTCGTGCCACGACGGTGCACGGTTCCCCCCGCATCGACCAATCCCAACTTGACGTTGGTACCACCGACGTCGATTCCAAGAAACAGTTTTTCCACGAATTCAACATCGGTGGAGGAGAGCTGACGGGTCATAAGGCTTTGCAGTTTAGCGTGGGAATCTGGGTGCTTGGCCCTCAGTCGCCTTGCCCTATGATAATTCGATCCCGCCGCGATGGATAATCGTCATCCTGCCGTCCCGGCACACCGCTATTTTAATGGCTGGAGTCCTTCGGGGAGTCGCCCTTCAGCAACTTCCTCGTCCCACTGATCCATTAGGGGCCAACGGTCGGCGAGTGTGCCGAAATCAGCCATTTGTAGATACCCTTTCACTCGCTGGATCGTCTTATCCAACAGTTCCGGATCGTTACGGAAGATCGGGCCGTGGCTAGGAGCTAGCCACTTCACGTCGCTATCGCGGATCCGCTCAAGCGAGCTGACGAATGCCTTGATGTCGCTTCCATGGTGGGCGTCAATCGCCCCGATACAGCCATCGCGGTAAATGTTGTCACCACTCATCAAAACGTCCCCGACACGAAACGCCAATTGGCTGTCGGTGTGGCCTGGCGTGTGCCAAACTTCGAGTTCGAGAGACCCAACAGTGATGGTGTCCCCGTCCTGGACCTGATGCTCGATTTTCACCGGTGGCATCGAAAGCTTTAGATCCTGAGCTTCAATCTCGGCGAGCGTGATGAGCGTGTCACCCGTTTCCAAGGGTTTGACAGCGTTCGCATGCGCTGTCACCGAGGTCTTTAGCGTTTGTTTCGCTTTGGCCAGGCCTTGAATGTGGTCCACATCGGCGTGGGTCGCGATCACCGTCTTGCACTGGGAAAAAGGGAAATCGAGCTGTCGAATGATCTCAATGAAATCTTCGACCGTTTCCTCATAGCCGATATCGATCAGCAACCACTCGTTTGCGTCGTAGACAAGATAGACATTGCAACCAAGCACTTCACCAGCTTGGAAATTGAGCTCGATGATGCCCGGGAAAATCGGTTTTCTGTCAATCATGATGAACAGGTGAGAGATCGCTGTTAGTAGAAACTTCATTGTACGAGCTGGAGATTGTTAGGCCAGCACCCACTTGCTTTCTATCCAATTCCCCCGGTTGACCTGAATCCTCGGCTAAACGTGTTGCAAACGCGGTTAAACGCATTGCAAACGCGTTGAATGGACTGATTCGTGACCGAAGAAGTAAGTGCGTGCAATTTTCGCGAGCTGACTGTCTGCTTTCGTCAGTTGTCGGCCGCGACCCGTTCGCTCTCTAAAGTCTGCTTGAAGCTGGCGATGGATCAGCGAAAACGTTGTATCCGGGACGAATCCTGGTCGGTTTGTCGGGATTTTCTGTGGCCCCGGATCGCATGTCAGTTCGTTGGTTTGGTGTCCAAGGTGGCAGCCGCCAATGTCTGAGCCAGGCCTTCGCGGTAGCTCGGAAAGCGGAGGGTGGGAATCAAATCAGATTTCATTCGTGAATTGCGAATTCGCTTATTGCTCTCCGATCGGGCTGATTTGGGTGAATCGGATTCAGGGATCACAAACTGAGGTTCCGGTGACTTGGTTTGTTTCGCGATTTCACCGTAAAAATCGCCGCGACGAACCGGTTGGTCATCACTCACTAAATAGAGCGAGTGGGGTTGTGTATTCCACGATTCAATGACGGCGTGAGCTGCATCCTGGACGTGAATCAAATTCAAGTAGCCCTCCTGCATCGACGCGATCGGCTTTCCTGCGATGACGTCTGCTGCACGGGGAACACGGCCTGGGCCATAGATTCCGGACAGACGCAGGATGGTTCGCTGCCCGGTCGCACTCGCCGCTGTCAGGCAGGCCTCGGCTTCCAGATGGGCCTTTCCACCAGCTCGCTGCGGGGAGGTCGGGGAGGATTCGTCGATCCAGCTGCCATCCGTCTGATGATAAACACCGGTCGTGCTGATGTAGCAGATTTGAGTGGTGGGGTGGAGTTTGTCGAGAAGGTTGGCGAGGCCGCCGACTTGCGATTGCCGGCGCGACTGTGAACTAGTTCGGTCGTAGCTGACGGCCACTAGCACCCGGCCTACCCGGGGTAGATCTTGCAGTGTGGTCGGTTCGCACCAATCGGCGATGATCGGCTCAAATCCGGCCTCGCTGAGTTGGCCAGCCTTTCCTCGGTTGCGTGTGGTCGCCCACACGCGAGTCCCCGAAACAAGCAGAGATTCGGCAACCGATTTGCCCAAATAGCCGCAACCAAACACCAGAGCACCCGACAAATCGGAAATGGTGGCACCAGAGTGGGGCGAAACTTTGGGTGAAGTTGTCGGTTTTCTACGATAGAGAGTCACTTTTTCCGATTGGCTCATTAGTGGCTACAATAAGTTTGCTGGATATAAGCACCACTATACGGAGCGAGGCAGTTTTGCGTTTGAGCTACCCCAGGCCGATTTTGGCGAGAATTCGAACAATTAGCACCCTTCCCGCCGACTACGCTGCGGTCTGGGTATCCCGCGCCGCCCTTCTTACCTTGCTTTGTTTGTCGGGCTACGGCGTCAGCTCGGCCCAGGAGGTCATTGCTCCCGATTCGCCAGCGGAACAGGCAGCTTCATCAGGAGATACTGCCCCTTCCAAAATTCCAGCCTCTGCCGCCGAGGGCGGTTCCGCTGGGACGGAGGTTCAGGTGGCGACGGAGTTAGTTCGCCTGTTTGAAAAAGGAGGTATGCCGGCAACCATCGATCAACTGAGGAAGTTAGAAGACCAGCAGCGAAGAGTGGCGGATGCCGCGGTTTCTTGCGCAGTGAGCGTTCAAATTGGTCCAGCGCAGGGCGGGGGCGTGATCGTCACCGCTGACGGCTACATTCTGACCGCTGCCCACGTCGCGATGCGTCCGGGCCGCGTGGCGATGGTGACCTTGTCCAACGGGATGCGAGTCAAAGCAAAGACGCTTGGTATGAATCGCCACGTCGACGCCGGGCTGATCAAGATTGAAGCTGGCCAGAATAACGGACAGCCCTACCCATTCGCCTCGCTCGGGGCGAGTGAAGACTTGGTGCCCGGTATGTGGTGCGTCGCGACTGGTCATCCCGGTGGTTACGACCGCCGCCGTGGACCCGTGACGAGGATCGGACGGATTTTGGCGGTCAGCGATTCGGCGATCGTTACGGATTGTGCCCTCGTCGGTGGCGACAGTGGCGGGCCGCTGTTCGATCTGTCGGGAAAATTGATCGCAGTCCATAGCCGGATCGGAAATGACGTGGCGGATAACTTGCACGTTCCGATCGATCATTACGATGTCTCCTGGGATCGCATGCAGGCGGGTGAAGCATGGGGTTATCTGCCTGGTTTCAAACCTGTCATTGGTGTCCGCGGCGACGCCAAAGCACCGCAGGCGATTGTGTCATATGTCGCTCCAGGTTCACCGGCAGAGCGATGTGGAGTCAAAGTCGACGACGTTATCGTCGAATTTGGCGAGGACGAAGTGACCGACTTCAATTCCCTTCGTGATGCGGTTGCCCAAACGATGCCGGGCGAACGAGTGCGTTTGTGGGTTCTGCGTGATGGAACCCGACTCGGACTAACGCTCGAGGTGGGACGCGCTTCCGGAAACTAGTGATTAACTAGGTTGCAGATCATCTTGCTGAAATCTTTTATGGGAAAGCCATGCAACGATTGAATTCTATTGTGCTAGTGGGTTGCTTGTTTGTTGCTCCTGCCACCTTGATGGCAGACGAGCGACGTGACAATGCAGACATGATTCGCCTCGTCAGTCCAATTGCTGAAAAAGCAAAGGGCTCCGTCGTGCAAGTTCTCAGTGGCGGCCGCCCGGTCGCGTTGGGAACCGTCGTTTCAGAAGACGGTTACGTGCTGACCAAGCGGAGCGAATTGAGCGGTGATCCGATCCGGGTCCGTCTCCATGATGGTCGTCTGTTGCCAGCTCGCGTCGCCGCCGTTCGACGCCACAACGACTTGGCGATGCTGCGAATTGATTCGGAGATCACCCTACCACCGGTAGAGTTCTCGACCAATGTGCCGCCAACTGCCAGTTTTTTGGTCAGCGTAGGTCGGACAGCGCGACCCATTGGGTTAGGCGTTGTTGGTGTTAGCAAAACACGCCCCGTTGGGCACCAGGGGCGTCTCGGGGTCATGTTGCAGGACGATGTGAGCGGCCGTGCTTTAGTCAATGACGTGTTTCCGCAGAGTGGAGCCGCCCAGGCAGGCATTGAACCGGGGGACCTCATCGTTGCCGTCAATGGCCGTGAGGGGAACACTCGGAAAGAAGTAATCGACCGATTGCGTGGCATGTTTCCGGGAGAAAACGTCAGCCTGACGATCTTGCGAGCTAACGAGAGCGAGGGCTTAGACACGTTGGAGATTGACGCGCGGATCCGAGAGCTAAACGTGATGCGAGAGTCTGCCAGTGACACCATGGTCAATGGTCAGCGCAGTACCCGGTTGAGTGGATTCGATCGCGTGATTCAACACGACACGGTTCTCGCTCCCGATGAGTGTGGTGGGCCGTTGCTTGATTCGCTCGGTCGTGTTGTGGGAATCAACATCGCTCGCGCAGGGCGTGTTGTTACCTACGCGTTGCCATCTGAATTATTGCTTCCTGAAATGCTAAGCATGCTGGAAGAATCGCGGGCTTCGATGCGATAGAGAGCCTTGGTGAAACGGCGCGAAATGCAACAACGCTAAATGCAACGGCGGGCAGAATTGTTCGTTGAAGCGATTCGTGCGTGGTGCGATGACTTAGTTGGCATTTGTGAATCATCGATGCTTATCAGTCATTGGCAGGGTGCATCTCTTTGACGTCCGTCGCTCTGGGGGCTGGCCAACTTCTCCCACAGCCAGTGGATTGAATGCTCGATCCTCGGCTGATGGCTCTCGGTCGTAATGCAATCGTGACCGAGTCCTTCCAGGATGACGGTTTGTTTGGCCCCCTGATAGGCACGTATAAGCTTGTTTTGATAGGAAGCTGGGACGAGCGTATCGAATTCTGATTGCAAGAAAACGGCGGGCAAATGGCATTGCCGTGCTGTCTCCATGGCGTCCATGGAATCACACAAGCGGTTGACGAGTGGTCCCGCCCAAGCCCCTAGCGGATAACGCCTGGCTACACGCTTGAAAACCGGTTTCAGGGGTGGTGGATTTCGTAAGACAACTCCGCAGCGATTCGGGTTCGCCTTGGCGGTGACTGCCACGTTCAACGCTGTGGCGCAGCCGAGGCTGTTACCGCACAGCAAGAGGGGAGGCTGATGCGGGTATTTCTCCGATACTTGATGCCAGAATTCGACCGCGGTCGTGCCGATTTTCGGCAAGCTGGCAGGGCCGACGCTGCGACCATACCCAGGCGGATTCCAAGTCCACATCACGATTCGCAGTGAACGAAGTACCGACATGGGAAACGGTCCGGACCGCTCTGCGCGCCCGGCCGTTCCAGGGAATTTCAACACGACCAGTTCAGGAGTGAACTGGTCTGCATCAAAATTTGACTGCACGAAGCACTCGATTGGCGTGGAGCCTTTGCAGAGCATCACGCGGTGTTGAGGCGCGAACTCGATCGGTTGCCGTGATGGCCGTAGCACCATCCGATCCAACAGGTAACGTTGAAACGATTCAATTGGTCGTCCGATCATTTCATCAACTGGGACGATTTGGTCAGTGGACTCGCTGGCCGGGCAGTGCTCCGTCATCAACGCCCAGTATGAACACATCGGCGTTGCCGGGCCCGGCAGCGGTGACCATACCCTCGCTGAGTCCGAACCGCATTTTTCGAGGTTTCAAATTAGCGACCATCACCACTAATCTGCCGACGAGTGCTTCGGGTTCGTAAGCCGCTTTGATTCCCGCGAAGACTTGTCGCTGTTCGTCGCCACCAAGTCCTAACGTCAGTTTGAGTAGTTTGTTTGCGTCGGGGACATGTTCCGCTTTGATCACGCGGGCAACCCGTAGATCAACTTTGGCAAAATCATCGATGGTGATTTCATCCGCGAGAGGCTCATCCTTAAGTGGTTGGTCACTGTCATTGAATGTGGGCCCGGCATTTGCGTCCGCATCTTCGGCGGCGAGCTCTTTGCTTTCCTCAATCATTTTCTGTAATTCCTCTGTTTGTAATCGATCTAGCATACGTTTGAATTTTGCGACCGGCGTCCCTAGCAAGGGCGTTCGGCTTTGATCCCAACTGACAATTTCCTCCCCCAGCAATTCACTGCATTGCGTGGTCAGGTCAGGTAAGACCGGAGCTAAGTAAATTGCAAGTTGTCGAAATAGGTTGAGCGCGACGGTGCAAACGTCCCGCAATTCGTCTTGCCTTGCCGGATCTTTTTTCATCTCCCAGGGCTTGGCATGTTCGACGAATGGATTTGCAGCATCGGCCAATTCCATGATGCGACGCATGGCCCGAGAATAATCACAGGCCTCATAAGCTTTTGCGATCTCATCGCCGGCGTCTGCAGCGGCTTCGAACAGTCCACCGTCATCAGGGTAGTTCTCGGACAATCCGGTTCCGTGGGCGAACTTGCCTACGCGGCTGGCCAAGTTGACGACCTTGCCAACTAGGTCACTGTTGACTTTCTCTGCGAACTCTTCGACGCCGAGATCCAGATCTTCCACACGGGGTGTCAATTTGGTGGCGTAAAAGTAACGCAGGTAGGAAGGATTTGCGTATTTCAGATAGGTGTCTGCGGAGATCAGAGTCCCATCCCGTTTGGACATCTTCTTGCCGTCGACATTCAGAAATCCATGAATGTGAACTTTGGTTGGCAAGCTGTATCCCGCTGTCTTCAACATGCCGGGCCAAAACAAAGTGTGAAAGTAGGTGATGTCCTTGCCGATGAAATGGTGAACTTCGCAATCTTCGTTCTTCCACCAATGGTCTAAACGCTCTCCATGGCCATCGCACCACTGTTGCGTGCTGGCGATGTATCCGATTGGGGCATCAAACCAAACGTACCAATAATTGCCGGGCGAATCGGGGATCTCAAAACCGAAGTAGGGAGCGGGTCGACTGATGTCCCAATCTCTCAGACGCTCAGCTAGAAAGTGGCCCTTCAGGTAATTGGCAACTTCGCTCTGCAGGGCATCGCTGGTGTTCACCCAATCGACTAACCAGTCGTGAAGTTTGTCCAGTTGAACAAAGAGGTGGGCCGCTTCACGGAGGACCGGCGTGGCGCCGCTGAGGGTACTTGTGGGGTCGATCAGGTCGGTGGGATTGTAGGTGTGTCCGCAAGTGCAATTGTCACCTGCCTGGTCCGTTCGGCCACACTTGGGGCAGGTTCCTCGTACAAACCGGTCCGCCAGGAACGTTTCCGCATCTGGGTCGTACAGTTGCTCGATGGACCGTTCGGTGATCAGGTCGGCCTTTCGCAGAGCGTCCCAGAATTCTCCACAGATCTTGCGATTCGCTTCGCTATTGGTACTGCCGTAGTGATCAAAGTTGATTCCGAATCGATGGAAATCACGCTGATGCTGGTGACTCATCGCTTCAATGAGCTCTTCTTCGCTGCGTCCTTCTTTTCGGGCGCGAATCATGATTGCCGTGCCGTGTGTGTCGTCGGCGCATATATAGATGCACTGATTGCCACGAAGTTGCTGGAACCGGACCCATATGTCGGTCTGGATGTACTCCACCAAATGCCCGATGTGGATGGGGCCATTGGCGTAGGGGAGGGCACTGGTAACGAGGATTTGGCGTGACATGGGGCTTCTCGGGTAACCGAAGTTAGCGACGACAGCAGGAGGACGAAGGCAAGCGGATCAGTCGGGAATTGTCTTCGGCAGCGGGGGAATTGTAATCATCTGGATCGAATTCGACGACGCGACGCGAATAGGCCGCGGGCATTAAATTCGGGGAAAATGCGCGTGAAACTGAAAAAAGGCTCAAGTTCGATGCTGCTCGGTTCGTTTGCCCTTGCCTTTGGTCGTTCGGGTAATGGAATATTCCGAAGCCGAAGATCCAAGGCATGGAGGCCGTGGAGCAGCGGTGGGAGAACTCGCTTCAAAGCAAGATGCCGCGAGACGAGTGACCCCAAACAGAGTCGTAAGCATGGTCCAAGGAGGGACGAGCGTGACGAAGCGAATGTTCGCGGTAGTGATAGCTGGTTTTCTAGCCATAACGGTCACGATGGCACCAAAAGCGGTGGCCGATTCTATTCTGATCGCTTTTTCCAGTAGCCAGTGTCCGCCCTGCGAAGCGATGAAGCCGACGCTGGCGGAACTGGAGCGATCTGGTATTCCCGTGCGGCGTGTTGACGTACAGGTCGAACCGCAATTGGTGGCCCGCTTCGGGATTCGGCAGACTCCCACTTTTGTCATTGTTTCGGCGGGAAAAGAAGTCACTCGATTGGTGGGCGTGCAATCAGCCCAGAATCTGCGGTCTGCACTCGCGATCGATCCACGTGGTCCGCTGATTCCGACTCGTTCCACAACGAATACTCAGGGCGGCCTGAATACACCGCAAACGCATTTGGCCACGCTTGATCCAGCGAGTGGTGGATCTTCAGGACAATTGGTTTCGGCAACGCAAGCTCAACGTGGCAGTGAGCCGATGCCAAGTTTGTCGCTCGCCGATGCGGTTGAACGGGCTCGCGCGGCAACCGTGCGACTACGGGTCCATGACGCACAGGGCTACGGAGCCGGTACCGGCACAATCATTGATACGCATGGCGATGAAGCACTTGTGCTGACCTGTGGGCATCTGTTCCGTGAAAATCAGGGTCAAGGCAAGATCGAAGTTGACTTGTTCGTCGGTGGACGAACGATGACTGTGCCCGGGCAAGTTATCGATTTTGACGCCGACGCCAGGGACATCGCTTTGGTCTCAATTAAACCAGGCTTTGCGGTCCAGCCCGTTCAGGTGATCGGATCGGACCAGCTCGTGCGTAACGGACAGACCGCTTTTAGTTTTGGGTGTGATCGTGGGAATGATCCTTCACGACGTGACACCCGCATCACCGGTATCAACAAGTACAACCAGCATTTGGGCGTTTCCAATCTCGAAATCGCAGGCGCACCGATTGATGGTCGCAGTGGTGGTGGTCTGTTTGATGCAACAGGACGACTGGTCGGTGTCTGTAATTCAGCGGACTACAAAGAAGATGTCGGGATCTACGCCGGCCCGGGCAATGTTCAATGGCAATTGCAACGCATCGGGATGCTCGAACTGTTGGCGAGTACGCCGCCTTCGAACGATCAAACTCAGCCACCACCGGCGAGATTAGCGAGCCTCGGAACGGCTGCGGTGCCGGCCCAAGCGATCGCTGCATTGCCCCAGCCATCCGCGATCATGCCGAATCCAAATCAAGAAGTGATTGTGATCATTCGGGATAAAGCGAACCCTACCGGGAATCCACGGGTGATGACGCTGCAAAGTCCTACAGCGGAACTAATGTCCCTGATTCAAAGCCACGCAAACTGACTCGGGCCAAACAGAGTCAGGTCCAAACAGAGTCAGGGCCGGACTAGCGTGGTGATCACTCGCACAGGTCAAGCTGACATCGACTCGGTTCACGAACGAAATTGCTGCAAGCAATGCTTCGCCGCTGATCCGAGCATCAGCGTATCGACACCGATGGAAATCAGTGTGTAACCTTTTTCGATATAGGTCTTCGACGTTTCGGCCGAAACGGCGAAATGACCTAAGGGCATCCCAGCGGATTGACAGGCTTTGGTAACGCGGTCCATCGCGCTGACGACGACTGTGTCATCGATCTGGCCCATCTTTCCGAGGCTCGCGGAGAGGTCATAGGGTCCCAGTTGAATCGCGTCGATTCCATTGACTTGAAGAATGGAATCAATATTTTCGACGGCAAGACGATGCTCTGCTTGTACGATTACCGCGATCTGATCATTCGCTGATTCAAGGTATTCCTGGAATCCCATTCCGTAGCGATGGGCTCTCGCCAGGCCTACACCCCGTTGTCCCTCGGGTGCGTAACGGGCGAACTGGACCACGTCGGCAGCTTGCTGTGATGTGTTGACCTGCGGGACGATGATTCCTGCAGCACCAAGATCTAGTGCCTTCTTGATCGGAACTTCTTCTGCGGCCGGCACACGAACAACGCAAGGTAGTCGATGGCCAACCGCCTGCAAAATGGAAAGGATGTCGGACAGTTCCAGCGGTCCATGCTCACCATCGATGAACAGCCAATCGAATCCAGCGTCAACCAAGATCTCCGCCGTGGTGGCGGTTGGCAGGGTGACCATGGTCCCGATCAAAATCTCACCTGATCGCAATCGGGACCGAAAGTTGTGGTTCATTCGGAGCGATCCTGATCTTGGATTGGTTCGTCAGTCGGGTTTTCTTGCTGGGGTTCGTCTGCAGTTGCTTCACTGTCTTCCTGCTGGGGGAATACGAATTCACTGACGACTTTGCCGTTCACGCCACGGTGTTGTAGCACCAATCGACTATCGCCTGATTTTGAGTCGTCGTAACGAAGTTCACCGGATAAGAAACCACCAGCGACTCGCAAGAAACGATGAACAGGGCGGCGATCACCTGGTTTCCATCCGAACTGGTGTTTTTCGCTTCCCGGCCCACAGCCGAATTCCCACAATCCCGAGTTTTCATCGACCGAAGCGTACTGCCAGTGGCGGTCGCCACAAAACACAATCACGCCATCCTGCTCGGCGAACATTTGTCGGAGTTCGTTGCCCTCGTGCGCGAATACGTCATTGGCATGGTTGTCGCGTTTGTTGGGTCGGTCCGGTCCGACGATCGGTGTTGGGCTAAAGATCAGCTTGAAGCGGGCGTCAGATTTTGAGAGGGAGCGACGAAGCCACTCCTTCTGTTCGGCACCCAGGATTGTCTTCTCTGGTCCGTCAGGCAGGTTGTTGGGGCTGCGATAGTCGCGGCCTTCCAACAGCCAGATTTGCAAGTCGCGTCCCCAACGCACGGTTTCGTAACGTGGTGTGTGGGAAGGAAACTGTTCTTCGTTAAAAAGTTTTACCCCCTGTTCGAAGGTGACAGACCCGTACGTTTGGCCTAGCCAGCAATCGTTCTTGAGTGTGTCATGATCATCTTTCAGGAAATAGGAGGTCGTTGTTTGATAAAACTTGCGATTGTTTGGTAACGCAAATAGACGTCCCCACTTGAACCGCATCAACTCCATCGTCATTGCCCAGGGATCTGGCTTGTCGTAATACTCGATGTCGCCCGCGTGCACGACGAAGTCAGGCGCAAGCCTGGTCATGCTGGGATAGATTTTGTGACCCTTTAAACCGTCGTCGCGACGAATGAAATCGTGACAAGTGGTCATGCAAAAAGTGAGATCTTTTTTGGTTTTATTCGTTGGTGCAGTGCGAAACGATCCTCTTACTACGGAGGTGATTTCGCTTGCTCCGATAGGTCGGGCCTCAATGACGGCCGCATACTGACGATTCGGCTGCAGATCGTCGATTTTCCATTGGGCTGTGAAGTCGTGATCAGCGTCGGTGGTAACCCATTCGGTGGAGTGCACATTTTTTCGTTGCAGCACCGGGAAGTAGGTCAGTCGCACCTCACCGGCTGTTCCGGGGCAAGCGCCGAACATGTCTTGCAATGCGATACCCTTCGGCAATTGATCGCCGAGCAGTTTCGCAGGGTCATCAAGTTTCGCGTACTTGGCCGCTTCACTTTTTGAAATGGTGACGAACTTCGCTCCGTCAGCTTTCATCTCTGGGTGAGCGGTCGTGCGGGTCCAAAGCACGATGGAGTTTTGATCTGCCCAACTGTTGCGGATTGCATTACCGAGAAATGGTCCTCGTTGTGTTGCTGCTACAGGCTCGTCATTCGCTTTTCGCACAACAAACTGAAAGTCTTTGAAAGCCGCTTTGCCACCGTGATCTGTCAGCATGATGCGATTGCCACCCTCGGGCAGGCCAAAACCTTGGGCCCCCCAGAATTTGCTCAGCGCAATTTGGCGATCCCAATGTGGGCCTTCGATTGCTGCTGCACAAACCAGCTTTCCGTTCAAATGGTGCTCTAGTCGGTTGCCAACGGCAACGATTTTGGACTGATTCCATTCGCTAGGTGGTCGAGCGATCGTGCTTGGTTCGGGCGCGAATAGGTCATAGATCGATGCTGTCTTTCCAGTCTCCGGTTGTTTCGTCAACGATTGGTCATCGATGATCTGATACTCCACGCCGAGCCAGCGCGTTCCATATTTCCGAACGCGATACTTCAACCCCGTATTTGACTTGGATGCGATCTTCCATTTCCACGACAGTTCAAACTGCTCTGGTAAGGGTGCACTCAACAGGCTGCCGTTCCG
>JAQWPZ010000004.1 GCA_029245125.1 Rubripirellula sp. | reverse complement strand
CTACTGGGCGATTGCCCGACCACTTGCTGGTAGGCGGCAGACAACACAATCTGTCGATGCAGACGCTTGATCGACCAACCACGCTCACGCAGATCGGTCGCCATCCAATCGAGAAGATCGGGATGGGAAGGTGGCTTGCTCTGAGTGCCAAAATCACCCGCTGTATCGACAATCCCGATACCAAAAAATTCTCTCCACGAACGGTTGACGGTGACTCGGGCTACCAGTGGATTCTCGGAACTGACCAGCCAGCGTGCCAGTTCCAATCGATCGGCAGCTTGATCTCGTGTTCTGAAAGCGACCGGGACCCCAGGTTGCACGACTTCTTGTGGCTGCAGGTACTCACCTCGTTGATGTCGGCTGGTGGAGCGATGATCCTGTGGCCCCCGTTGCCGCATTCCCAGGGTGCGTACCTGTGCCGGAATCCGCTTTTCCAATCGTTGAATCGCTTGGCGTTGCTCTGCAAGTTCTGTTGTGCTTCGTAAAAAATCTCTTTGCAGTAATGCGTAATCCTCCGACGCCAGGTCTGTGAGTTGGGCGTTTGCCGACCAGTTGTAGAGAGAGGGTGAAAGCTGGGACGCCGTAGCAGCGGTGGAACCGGGCGAGAGTGAAAAACGAAAATGACCGAGCCCCGCCGCGAAGTGACGTTCAAAAAGCATTTCGATCGTCAGCAGGCCTGGTTTTGAGATCGGTCTACTTAAATTGGCGACCCACTGATTCGCTTTGCCTTCCGCGTTTGCCGTTGACCAGCCGGTCGATCCTTCGTCGTCCAATACGTTGGCAGCATTAGCATTGCCAGATCCGATGGCGATTTTGCCGTAGCTGTGCGATGCGTTTTCGAGCGTGAGCGTCTGGCCGTCGAGCGTGATGTCGATTTCGCTTAAAAAGAAATCGCCCCGACGACCTTCATAGAAAGCCAAACCCGGTCCACCTGCGGGGAGCGAAGGGTCGGGCAACACTTCCAAACGAAGTGCATTGGCACCAACTTGATCCTCGGAGAGCTGAAACTCGAGCCGATAAACTTCTCTTTTGGTGACGTCGCCACTGGCCAGAATCGAATCATCCGAAAGCACGGTCAACTTTGGCATTGTCGATTCTAGCGACGTCGGACGGAGACTAGACCAGGCACGTGCTGAGTCCGCTTGAGCTCGTAGCCAAGCGACGAATTGCCCTGCTAGCGATTCTTTGCTGAACGCTTGGCCGGTTTGCAATTCCTTAAATGAAGGCAAGTGCTGGGAAATTAAATCTTGTTCCAAGCGAGTGATTTGCCGCCGCAGTTCCAATTCTTTTTGAGAACGCCGATCGTCTTCCACAATCACCTCGGGTTCGTCAGCTTGATTCAGCAACGCCAGTAAAGCGTAGTAGTCGGTTTGTGTGATCGGGTCGTATTTATGGGTATGGCATTGCGCGCATCCCACCGTCAGGCCCATCCAAACCGTTCCCGTAGTCGCCACACGATCAACCAACGCGTAGTAGCGATATTCTTGGGGATCGATGCCGCCTTCCTCGTTCAGCATGGTGTTGCGATGAAACCCGGTCGCGATTCGCTGGGCATTGGTAGAATCGGGAAGCATGTCACCGGCGAGTTGTTCGACGGTAAATTGGTCGAACGGCATGTCGTTGGAGATGGCGTTGATCACCCAGTCGCGAAACGGCCAAATCGAACGTGGTCGGTCTTTCTCATATCCGTTGGTGTCGCTGTAACGCGCCAAATCGAGCCACGGTCGGGCAAATCTTTCTGCGTAGTCCGAGGAGGCGAGAAGTCGATCCACCAAATTGCGGTAGGCAAGTGGATCGTCGTCAACCAGGAATTGATCGACTTCTTCGGTGCTCGGAGTCGTTCCGCAGAGGTCAAGGTAGAGACGCCGAATCAGCGTAGCTCGGCTCGCTCGCGGGCTGGGACGCAAGCCGTTTCTTTCCATCTGGTGCAGCAAAAACTGATCAATTTGATTCTGGCACCAGTCAGCGTCATTCACCGCAGGAGGTGCCGTTTTGGTGGGCGTTACAAACGCCCAGTGTTTTGTGTATTTGCCGCCAGCAGAAATCCATCGACGTAAGATCGATATCTCCTGCTCGCTGAGTGGTTCGGCGGGAGGCATCCGCAAGTCTTCATCGTCGCTGATGACGCGAATGAATAACTCACTCTGGTCGGGATCCCCCGCGATGACGGCAGCGTACCCACCACGATCGAGGGTGGCGTCTTCCTGCGAATCCAACCGCAAATCGGCCTCGCGGGCATTGGCGTCGGGGCCGTGGCACTTGAAGCAGTGCTTCGCCAAAATCGGTCGGACATCGTTGCCGAAATCGGGAGCGGCCCCGATCGCACCAGGTATCCCGGTGCCGCTATTGTTGGTTTCCCTGTCAGAATCAGGGCTTTCGGAGCGGGCCACCAGGATTGGCAGGGCGAGGCAAGCAACAGCGAAGCAAAGGAGCGATTTAATCATCTGCCCAGTTTAACCGCCGACTGCGGAGACTACAGCAGGCATCTTTTTGCTGCGGCGAATTGCCCTTTGTTTTTGAACGCAGTCAGCGGGCTTCGCGAGCCTGCACCGCGCCGCCGTAAATCTCGTGGGCCACCAGCGTCAACATGCCGAACAACAACGGCAGAATGTAATAAAGCAGCCGAAAAATCAGCACCGACGCAAGAACCGATTCCCCTACCGAATCCTTCAGAAGCGTCAGCAATATGAGTTCCAGCACCCCCAAACCGCCAGGGACCTGTGTCAACATGGAGACCGCGATCCCGACGAGGTAGGCCGCTAAAACGATCGCAAAAGGAACAACAGAATCACCCGGCAAGACGAGATAAAGTGCCGTCGCGGAAATCAGCAAGTCGACCGCCGCGACGGAAGCCTGCACGGCCATCAAACCCGGCTCGGGCGGGCGAAGATGAAGCTGACCGATCGGCCACGGCTTCCGCCACAAAAAACAGACCATCAAGTAGCCGATCGCAAGGGACAGCAGAATCATGCCAAGGGTCCGCGTCCCGAAAGGCAAGGAAACTTGATCGGGCAGATCAACCGGAACCAAAACGAGAACCGTGCCACCCAAAAACCACAGCCCGCTCCAAAAAGTCAGACCCAGAATCGAAATCATCACCACGATCTGGCTAGGAGACAGACCCCAGCGAGTGTAAAAACGAAATCGAATCGGCGTCGCCGCCAACAGAGTGCCAAGATTGTTGCCCAGCGAATAACCGAGGAATGAGACCAACGCGACTCGTCTGAGTGGTAGCGAGCGGCAGAGATAACGCAGCGCCAGCAAGTCGTAGCTAATCAACAGCCCGTAATTCAGAGCGATCAATAGTGCCGCAAAAGCGAGATAGAGCGGTGGAACACCGGTCAATCCAGCCATAAATTCTTCCCACGTAATGCTCTGAGCTTCGTGGACCAGCAGGCGAATCGCCAACAGAAACAGTACGCCGGCGAGGGCCGGGCCGGCCACTGCACGAAGTTTCTGCATGGATCACGTACGAAAAGGGTGAGGAAAAGCTGGCGGATCGACATGAAACCATAGCAGCGAGTCCACGATCATGACTAGCGCTGCCAGTCAGCACAACCACGACCGCGGCCGCTGTGTCGCTCGATGACTCCGCCGACTTTCCGCTCGATCGCTGGTTGGCAGCCAGCAAAGTGCGAACCCTCCCTCTGAGGAGCGAACTTCGGGACGCTGAATCCGCGGACACCTGGCACCCTGAATACGCGGCTCCATCGCACCTGCGGAACGACACGAATTGGATTTTAGAGAACGTTAGTCGTGCTGGTGGAAGCTGGATGCCCCGACAGGAACAAATCATCTCAACTCATGCTCTGGCTCGTTTTCCCCCCCTGCGTTACGCTGAAATTGCGTTACGCTGAGCGGAGGTGAATCGGTGCGAAACAACCACCTCCGATTGATCTGAATTTGGACCCTCGCTGGCGTCGCCTGAATCAAGCTCGCATTTACTTTTTCAACTGATGGAATGAAATGAAAACCGTTCGACATGATCTCGTCATTATCGGTGGGGGCCCTGCGGGTTACGTGGCCGCGATCCGAGCCGCCCAACTCGGTATCAATACCGCTTGCATTGACGAGAATCCACAGTTCGGAGGCACCTGTTTGCGAGTCGGCTGTATCCCCAGCAAGGCATTGTTGGAATCGAGTCACTTGTACGAAGAAGCAACGCACGGCCTGAAAACCCACGGTGTTCAAGTCGGCGATGTGACCCTCGACCTCGATGCGATGATGGCTCGCAAGAAAAAAATTGTCGACACACTGACCGGTGGCATCGACATGCTGTTCAAAAAACGAGGGGTCACTCCCTACCGCGGTCGTGGTCGATTTCGAGATATCCATACGGTCCAAGTCGACGGCGACGAACCGGTTCAGATCGAAGCCGAACGCGTTTTGATAAGTGCCGGCAGCATTCCAGCCAAGCTACGGAGCGTGGCCGAGGATAATGATCGCATCGGCAACAGCACGACCGCACTATCGTTTCCTGAAGTACCAAAACGCTTGGTTGTGATTGGAGGCGGTTATATCGGCATGGAATTGGGAAGCGTCTGGAATCGCTTGGGGAGCGAAGTCATTGTCTTGGAAGCGCTGGATCACATCCTGCCCGGGATTGATGCCGAGCTTGCAGCATTGGCACACCGATCTTTTAAGAAGCAAGGGATCGAGATACGCACCTCTACCTTCGTTGAATCTGCAACCCGCGAAGGGGATCAATGTGTTGTGAAGGTAAAAGATGGTGATGACATTCGTTGCGACCGGGTGTTGTTAGCAACAGGACGATGGCCAGCAACCGACGATCTGGGCTTGGAATCAATTGGCTTGGAAACCGATGGAAAAGGTTTTATCCCGGTCAATTCACACTACGAGACCTCGGTTGAAAACGTCTTTGCGATCGGTGATTGCATCGGCGGGGCCATGTTAGCTCACAAGGCAATGGAAGAAGCAATTGTTTGTGTTGAACAGATGGCAGGGATTAAAAGCCACATGAATTACGACGTGATTCCCGCGATCGTTTACACCCATCCCGAAATCGCATCGGTCGGCCTGACGGAGGAGCAGATCGAAGCGAAAGGAGTGAAGTTCAAAAAAGGTGTTTGTCCCTTCGGTGCGAATGGTCGAGCGAGGACGCTGGGCGACATCGACGGGCGTGTCAAGATTCTCGCGGATGCCGAAACTGACCGAGTGCTTGGCGTTCACATCATCGGATCTCGAGCCGGTGACCTAATCGCTGAAGCGGCGACCGCAATGGAATTTGGGGCCAGCAGTGAGGACATCGCGCGAACCTGTCACGCTCATCCGACCCTTGCCGAAGCAGTTCATGAAGCGGCCTTGGGTGTCGAAGGCAGAGCCATTCATACCGCCTAACCAATGCTTTCCGGGAACGCTCCTAGCTGTGAAGCTTCCAGCTCGCAGCAAGCTGGAGAGTGGCTGCCGATAAGGGAAGATTGCCGGACGGTCGGCAATCGCCACCAAGTAAGCAAACCGGGTTATCGTGGGAGAATACCCAATAAATCAACCGCAGCGGAGCGGCGAAGGCGGGCGATGACTTGAAACATTCGCTATGCTCCAGCGGTCTGTTTTTAATTCGTCGCCGTGGAAAGGCAAAGATGTCCACATCAAATCATCCTCCACAGGCTGAAAGCTCTGATCGGCCTGTGGGCGTCACCATCTTTGCAGTCCTCCACCTGTTGTTTGCCGCGAGTGGATTGTTGAGCGCGACCCTGTCTTTGGTCTTCTCGGCACTCGGAGGAGCGATTGACGCAGGGTCGATCCCAATCGGGGAAAATCTCGATGAGCCAGCCTACCGGGTTGTTTCCGGTGTGTTGGGAACATTGGATCTATTTCTATCGATCGCCCTGTTCGCTGCCGGACTGGGGTTACTCAAGATGCGTACTTGGGCGCGACAGGTATCCCTGGTTTATGCCGTCTACGCCATGATTGCCGCTGTTGTCTCAAACGTCGTGCAATACTCACTGATCTATCGACCACTAATTGAAAACGTTGCCGGTGAAGCGATCGGGAAGGAGGGTGCATCGGTCATGGCAATCGTCTTAGCGGTGGCTGCCGCTTGCATAGGAATGATTTATCCATTCGCGATTTTGATCTACTTTGCTCGTCCCGGCATCAAACGCAAATTCACTGCGTGAATGGGAGCGGACAGCTTTCAGAAATTCGCGTTTTCAAAACTCGGCAACCATTACTTCTCTTTTTCCGCCGATGGGTCCGGGGACACGTTTCGGAGTAAAACCGGCATCTGAAAGTGTTTGCCGAACTTTTCGATTCACGCAGTAAGTCACCAGTTTGCCACCCGGTTTCAACACTTCCTGCATCCGCTTGAAGAAACTCGTTGACCAAAGTTCCGGATTGACATCCGGAGCAAATGGATCGAAATAGACGGCGTCGAATTTTTCCTCGTCCTGCGGATCCCAATCGGTGGCGTCGGTATGCTCGATCGTCACGTGCTGCAACGGTCCGAATTCTCGCTCGTAGCGACCTTCTGGAACTTCTTTTCCCAATGATTTTCGCCAGCTACAGAAATCAGCTGCTAGCGACGGCTTGTTCAAAAAATCATCCAGCTTCAGGTGTTCTAGGATTTCCCCGGCGAGCCACTCCTTTTCGATCCCCACGTAGCGGAGCTCGCACTGATAATCGATCGCTGCATCGAGGGTTGCTAGTAACCCGAGGCCTAAACCGAGCCCAACTTCAAGAACCGCGGTGGGTTGTCGACTCTGAAGACGCTCGCTGACACCACTGTTGTGAAGGTAAACGTGTTTCGTCTCCGCCAAGCCGCCCGAAGCACTATGAAACGCAACGCCGGTGAGCGGATCGATCAAAGTGCGGCTTTGATCATCGGTAATCTGGACTGACCAGGGGGTTCCTAGGATCGGAATCGTTGGCCTATGTCGTCTCATGGAGTGGTTATCGATGGTGGATGACTAACAAAGCTTTGTGGTCTGGCGGCAAATAAAGTGATTTGCTTCTCAATTCGCCGCAATCATACAATAGGCGGCATGATGGCATACAATAGGCGGCATGATGGTCGCACGAAACTCGGACTCCGGTTGATGTCAGATGGCATCTTTCGCGGTGCAACTTATCATAAGCCTTCTCTTCACCAACATTCGACACTCGCCCCCGGATGCTACCTTGATCGTTCCCACAGAAAACCATGATGGAGATGTTGGATCGGAGGAGGTACCGCGCGTGGAGGCTTCCGATCCAAACATCAGAAAACTACTCCTGGAGAAGATCGGGAATGTTCGGAAGCAGCTTAACCTCGTCATTCGGGGCAAGAGTGACGTAATCGATTCCGTGCTCATCGCAATGTTGGCGGAAGGATCCGTTTTGCTGGAAGACGTTCCCGGTGTCGGCAAGACGACCTTAGCAAAGTCAGTGGCGGCTTTGATCGATTTAAGCTTCCAACGCGTGCAATGTACTCCGGATTTGTTACCCGCGGACATCCTGGGAAGTTCAATCTTTCAACCTGGCGCAGGCACCTTCGAATTTCGCCCTGGTCCAATCTTCTGCGATTTATTGATCGCTGACGAAATCAACCGCGCTTCGCCACGTACACAGAGCGCGCTGCTGGAAGCGATGGCGGAAGGGCAAGTGACGATTGACGGGCAACGACACGATCTAGAGCAACCATTCATCGTTATCGCGACACAAAATCCAAGTGGGTACGAGGGCACCTTCCCACTGCCGGAATCACAATTGGATCGCTTCTTGCTGCGACTCTCGATGAATTATCCAGACCACGACAATGAAGTCGAGTTGCTGCTGGATCAGCCAACAGATGATCCGAATTTCCGTCTTGATCCGGCAATGCATCGGGATGACTTGGTTCGCTTGCAGCGTATTGTTCGGGATGCGAAGGTGGATCGGAAGGTTGCAAATTATGTGGTCGAATTGGCCAATGCCACACGTCGTGATTCGCGGTTGCGAGTTGGCTGCAGCCCACGTGGGTCGAAGATGCTGCTCCGCGCCGCACAGGCTCGAGCAGTCTTGCTGGGACGTGAGTTTGTGGTACCAGATGACATCCAAGAACTCGCCGTAGCGGTGATTGGTCACCGGATCTCGTTGCGTAGCGTTTCCAGCGGTGCGGAAGAGGCGACTCATGTCATCTCCGAATTAATCGAACAGACAGAGGTGCCGGTTTGACTCGCCGGGTATTCCACGAAGCTGTTCCACATCTCGAAACCAGCCCGGGGAAACGGCAGCGAAGTTTGTTTGCGTGGTTGCGTGCGATCGCGCTGCTGCCGGTGCGGATTTTAACCAGCCCTTTTCGGTTTTATGCGAGTGTCCGTCGCAGCATGACAGCCGCCTCGGTTACCGTCCTGTTGGTAAGCATTGTGTCGCTGAACATCGTCTGGGGGTATCCTTGGAGCGGGATGTTCGCGGCCTGTTTGTCGCTGCTGTTTGTTGGGCGGCTGACCAATTGGCTGACACGCCCTCGGTTGGAACTCGGGTTTTCTTTGCCGCGGTCGACACCCGCTGGACAGCCCTTTGCGGTCGTGACGCATGCGAAAAACATTGGCTACCTCCCTGCGATGACGTTGCGAATTGGTTTCCGAGCAGCTCGAAAACGACGTGCGAAACCCGAAAGTGGATTTTCACTGCGTGAACCCCACTCGATTTCCTTGATCCAAGCCGGGCAACGAATTCATCGCAGCGGATCTGTACAATTCGATCATCGTGGGATTCAGGTGTTGCCCGATTTAGTTGTCACCAGCACTTTTCCGTTCCATTTATTTCGATCTTCGCAACAGTATCAGAGCGGGACTTCGATTGCAGTGACGCCAAAGTTGATGGTGGGCGACGAAGATGATTTGACGCGAACGCTGTTAGAAGCGTTAGGAACTTGGTCACACCGCCTGTTGGCGGGCGATGCCCTCGATTACACCGGCAGTCGAGAGTATCAAGTTGGGATGGCAGTTCGGCGTTGGGACTTTTCTTCATGGGCACGGTTAGGGCGGCCGATTGTTCGTGAGTTTCAGTCTCCGACTATCCAAATGGTCACGCTGGTGGTCGATACAGCTTGCGACCAGGGTCAAGATCCATCACAAATCGAACGTGTGTTGTCGCTTGCGGCGACGGCGGTCACCGATTTGACGCGAAAGTCCGTTCGTGTCGGTTTGTTTGTGCCGCATCCTCAGGCGTTCAGCCTGCAAGGTTCCAATCTAGGCGTTTCGACAGGAGATTGCGAATCTCTGTTGATTCGAATGGCTGAGGCAGAGCAGGTCGAGCCTGATGAATCTGATCGACAGATCGAGCAGGTCGTCGGCCAGATGAGGCATACGCCCATGTTGGTTATCACGACGCGAAAGGGAATCTGTGGTGGTGCCAAAGCCTCTGAGTTCACAGTGCTACGCATCGATCCCGAGGAAAAAGATAGTATGAAACATGCTGGCCGTCGTGCTTCCAGCGGGATGAAATCCGAATCACCGGCCGAGCAACAGCGAGCAACGCCAGGACCGACGACCGCGTCAGAGCACGCCTCCGGATATGCCAGCGAAGGTGCCGCATGACCACGCGATCGAAGCAGATCATCGCATTGCTCACCCTCGTGTTGGGATTGTTTGTCGGTACGACATTTGATTCGACCGCGATCGTTCTTTTGACGGTCGCGTTGACGTATGCGTTGGTATACGCGCAACGGAACCGGTCGGCGGACGCGAAATTTCGACCGTGGTGGATCCGCTGGGGCTCCCGCGCGATCACGGCGATGACAGTGCTCGGGATTGCTGCATTGACGATTGCCTGGCGGATTGGTGATCAGTGGAACGATAATTTCAATGTCGTTTTCGGTGGCATCGAAATCCTGGCCCACTTCTGTCTGTTCATCATCCTGATGACCTGGATCATGCGGCCAAATCGAGGACACGTCGCGATGTTGCCCTGTGGATTAATCGTCGTGCTGTTGTGTGTGGCTGCAGGTGGAGGGAGTTCGTCACTGGCCGCTCAGACAAGCGTTGCCCTGGCGGCCACGATAGGTTTCGCATTTGCTTCCCAGATCATCCTGGGCATCCAAAACGGGACACGCGGCGAGATTTTCGCTCGTCTTGAGGACACGCGACAAAGCCCGGACTCAGGAGAAACCCGCACGTGGGCGGGCCTTACATTTGGCCTGCTGATGCTTTCTGTGTTGACCATGGCGACAACGACGATTGCCAATGCAACGAATCGGATCTTGCCGACCATCCAAGACAAATTGCAAAAGCAGTTGGAGGCAACTTTTGATCCCTCTAGTGACGACGCAGTCATCGGTGGTACGCGATATGTATCAGGCTCACGATTGGGATCGATTCGGGAGCACATGATCGGATCGCCCCAAGATATCGCGTTGCGTGTTAATTGCGAAGTAAAACCCGGTTATTTACGCGGGACGGTATTCGATATCTATGATGATCGTCGTTGGTACTCAGCAGCACATGGGGCGCACTCCAACCGCGTGAATCATCCTGCTTTTGCCGATCGTCGGTTGCGTTCGTCTGGATCTGCTCGAGTGACACCGGTAGAGGGTGCATCGGGTGGGCGGAAGAGATTTCCCGTCTCGTCATACGATTCACCACGAATCGTCACTGTCGAAGTGCAAAATGATCCAATCAAGGGGCGGACCGTTTTTCTACCTTTGCACACCCGCTGGTTCGAGGCGGTAAGTTCCGAATTGTCCATCTCCTCACATGACATCGTCCAGATGGGTGACGTTGATGTCAGTTACCCGTACATAGCGGGAGTTGGATTAACGCCCGTTCCACAAATCCTGGAACCGTACAAGCGAAATCTTTTGTTGGCGGTGCCGGAACGGGTGGATCAAATCACTCAGCAAGTATCTGACCGAGTTTGCGGGATCGAGAGTACTCCACGCGGTAAGGCGGAAGCGATCAGCACCTTTTTTCAAAACAACTTTGTCTACAGCCTGAATGGTGGTGTCGGAGGACGAAATCCGACCCCTATCAATCGATTCTTGAAAACGCGGCACGCGGCTCATTGCGAGTACTTTGCCACCGCGACGGTATTGCTGCTACGGCAAGCTGGAGTTCCTGCTCGCTATGTGACAGGCTACGTTGCGGATGAGAGCACCGATGAATCACAAGGGTGGGTTGCTCGAAACCGGGACGCCCACGCCTGGGCAGAAGCCTACGACAAGATCAGTGAGACGTGGTTTCCCGTCGAATCGACTCCTGGTCGGTCCTATCAAACGATTGACGTCCGCAAAGAGACCGAAGCTGACGCGAGCTTGTTTGACGTTTTTGGCGGCGACGACGACTCGAATGATGGTTCGCTGCTCGAACGGGCGTTTGGTTGGTTGCTATCGTTCCGAATCACTGATCCGCTGTTTTTGATATTCAGGATTGCACAGTGGCCTCTGTTTTTTGTGCTTGTCTTTTACCTCTGGTCACGTCGCTACCGTAACGCGAGGAAAGGCGAAGCAGCGATCGATTTCCAGAGTCGCAAGATGCTAAAAAAGGTTGACCGCCGGGTGCGTCGCAATGCGTTGGTTCGGCGTCCGAGCGAAACGTTATTTCAATTTGCCGATCGGATCGATCTGATGATTTCAGATGCGGCGACACCGTTACGTGATGATGCGAGAAAGCGGATGAAAGACACTGCGGAATGGTATCGCCACTATGCTAGCGCAAGGTACCAGGGCAAGTTACCTGAGCCGATGGGTTAGTAAAGAACGCGAGCGTTTGGGGCAACACACGGTTGTTCGCCAGCGAAGATGCCCCACGAAAAATGCGGGCTGACCGCCGGCGGAACCTTGCTTGCCTAAAAGCTCATCGGTCGGACGAAATCTGGTTCAAACCAAACCAGGCGACTGCATCAGTGAGCTGTGTCTCGATGTGACGCCTCTGACAGGTTTGTTCCGTCGGCTGGAAACTGCAAACGAAAGCAGGTTCCGGAGGTCTCTTCGGAATCAAGCACCTGCAGATCGCCGCCATGCTCTCGCATGATTTTCGCGCTTACGGGTAAGCCAAGCCCAGTGCCCCGCATACCTTTGCGAGATTCGAACAGGGAGAAGATTTTTTCGCGATCCTCTTCTGCTACGCCAGGGCCGTTGTCGATTACGTCGACCACCCACCCCATGGATGGTCCAAAAGAAGTTCGAACGATGACCTGAGTTGGTTCCTTATCTGCTGATTCAGTTGCAGCAGTTTCAGAAATGGACTGCTCTGATTCGCAATCGAGTTCACGAACTTGTTGGGCACAGGCGTCGATAGCGTTGGTGACGAGATTCAAAATTGCACGATGAATCGCATCAGGGTCGAAAACTGCGGGTGGAATCGCCTGATCAAGATCACCGGAAAGAAGGACTTGTGATTCTTCAGCCCGGGTTTGCATGAGTTCCAGCACATCTCGCACGGTGTCATTGAGATCTGCTTCAACTTTTTCGGGCGTTCGCTCTTTTGAAAACGTCAGCATATCCATGACCAGATTGGAGATGCGTTCTTGATTTCGGTCAACGATACCCCAGCCCCGCCGAACCGCGTCCGTATCTTGTCGGTCGAGGCCAGCTTCGATCAGATAGCTACCGCCACGAATTCCCTGCAGGATATTTTTAACGTGATGAGATAGCGTTGCGATTGTCTGTCCCATCGCGGCCAAGCGTTCACTTTGTACCAGAGCGGAATAATACGTGGTATCCTCGATCGCGAGGGCCGCTTGATGGCCAATCGCAGTGATCAACCGCAAATGATCATCGGTAAAACGCTGTTGGTTGCCGCTTGCAACTAATTTCCCTGGCGGTGTGTAAGTATCGACGTACAAAGCTCCGACGATGTCGTACCTACCCTGCAATGGGACGCACAGCGCTTCACGAACGCCTCCTTGGACAATCGATGCCGTCGCATCAAATCGAGAATCGTCTTTGGCATCACTCGTTCGGACACCCTCTTTCTGTTCCATCACGTAGTCGAGGATGGTATGGCTGATGCTGATGCGGCGATCACTCTTTGAATCAGCTCCCGGGCGATCACAGCGGGCAGCAGGTTGCAAATTGCCTGATTCAGGATCGCGAAGCATGATGCAGCCTCGGTCCGCTTCGACCCAATCGAAAACCAGTTGCAGAACGCGGTCAAGCACTTCGTCAAGATCATCGGTACGTCCGACGGCAATGGCCGTCAAATACATCACTTCCAACGAGCGGTCACTCTCGGTTCGTTCTCGCTTGTTTTGCAGAAGCTTCGAATCGGAACCGGAATGTGAAATTGACGATACGATTCGGCTGCCGTCGATTTTTTGGCTTTTGCGAACGATATCGATACTATGAGCAGCATCCATCGCGCTGGGTTGCCCAGTGCCGGTGAAAATCATCATCGTGGAGCCGATTTCAATGCGGTCTCCGCTCTGCAATTCTTTGCGGGCAACCTTTTCACCGTTGACCAGGGTCCCGTTACTACTGCCCAAATCCAATAATTCGCATTTGCCGTCATCGGCAACTTGGATGTCAGCGTGGGCGCGTGAAGCTTCCGAGTCGATCAGTTGGATATCGCTGCCAGTTTCGCGACCAATTCTTCGGTTGGGCGGAAAGAGCTGGAAATGCTTTCCCTGATCATGACCGCGAACGACAAACAACGAGGGCATGACTGAACCACGCTGAGGAAGCGAATTGGAGAAGCCTT
>JAQWPZ010000329.1 GCA_029245125.1 Rubripirellula sp. | reverse complement strand
CACATAGCTAAAAAACAGAGCTTCCCCAAAACTCTCCGGAGAGTCCCGTGATAGGTCGAGCGGCATTTCGAATCGGCATCATTTCCGCATCCAGCGATCACACCGTAAAAAACGATTCTCACGAATCCTGTTAGAGAACCGTACGATTCAAAAATTCCACGCTCCGATTCATTGTCTCATTGTCGTCTATGCCAAATTGTGCTGAGGTTCAATTTTCAATATTCGCGTTGAGGTTACCTTTGCCTAGCAAACGCTCTCCCTTGCGGATCGTGCTGATCACCATTCTCGTTTTCGGTCTTGCCGGCGCGATTTACCTCAATCAGAAACGAAGCAGATTACGTGCTGCAATGACGCAACTACAAAAGCAAGTTGGAGCGTGGGAAGCTGAGGACGCAATTTGGTGCAAGATTTCTCTGGCGAGAAATCGAAATGCTGCCCGATGGAGTAACACCCACAGATGCCACCACTCATGCGGTATCCCCTGTCCCAAGCTGGCTATCCCCTGTCCCAAGCTGGCTATCCCCCGTCCCAAGCTGAGTGTCCCCTGTGCCAAGCTGGGTATCCCCTGTGCCAAGCACGGTTGAGATTTGCGCAACCTCCGTGTTTCCGACAACGAAGGTGCCACTACTTGGTGGACCTGCAATCGGAAATGTGCGCATTGCATTGCCCATGCCGACAACCAAACCTGTTTGGCTTGAGATCGTCGCGGAGCCGCTGGTGACACAGCAACCAGGTCGCCGCGAATCATCACTCGCTTCGACTGCCCCCCTCGCTAAATCCCGTCGCTACCTGATGCCATCGATGAATATCTTTGTGAGACAGACACAGGACTGAAATGGAGTCATTTTTCACTCTGACCCTCCAGCGATCTGGCCCCTTCCTGTTACGCGATCTGGCCCCTTCTGCTAATCTAGTAAACAGGGGTATGACAAGTTCTTGGCTCTGAGCAGTCCACCAGAATCCGCATGACACCGCGAGCGAGAGCGTTCTCGCATCCTACCCAAAAACTTAGGGGACGGAGGATTCCGCGCTCCCATTGATCGCCTTTCGTGCCCTATTCTTCGGCGAATCATTATCACTGTTCGAATTGAGTCCACTTTGACTGAAAAACGCTCACTCGTGCGGATCATGCTGATCATCATTTCCGCCGTCGGAATTGTCTGCACGATTTATTACAACCAAGAACGAAGCAAACTCCGTGGAGCTCTCACGGAACTGCAGATGCAGGTGGGCGTGTGGAAAGTCGAAGACGAAAGCAAGGTCGTGATCGCACGCATCCCTTTCTCCGAGGATGCGATCCCACCGGGCGTCGACAAACGTCATGTGTGGCAATACCGAATTCATTTCCCGGCGAATTACACGCCTTGCCACGACCACACTGCCGGGCTCGTGAAAGCAAACGCTCCAGGGGGCCAAGGTGGCCGGAGTGCCAGCATGTCAGGCCGGCTTTCGGAACCGGAACAAAAGCTTGCCACGATGGCGTTCCTCGAAGCGAATGGCCAATGGAAATTTTATATTCGCGTGGGGGGGAGTTCCAACACGTCAATGCTGCCGCCTGATTTTTCAATTGAATCACTCGACGATTTTGTTGTCGAACCAGTTGTCAAAGGAGATGAGATCCGCGTCTTTGATGCCGACGAGGCAATCTGCTTGCTCCGCCTACACGAAAAGGAATTGGCAACTGACCGCCGCGGTAACACAATCGAAGATCTGCACCGTGGTTGTACTGCTTATCTCTTTAGTAAAGAGCAGCAAGACACTTTCACTGCATGGGCGCAAGGACAGCGAAGCTCGATGAAGGAAACGCAGCAATGAATCAACGAAATAAAAATCTTGCTGACAGTGAATCCAACGAAAATCGAGTCCCGAATCGCGAACTCAAACATGGCCATGCGAAAGCCGCCAAGCGGTCACGACTCAGCATCCAATTTGGCCTGATGGAACTACTGTTACTGACGGTCGTCGCGGCGGCATGGTTACCGGTGGTGATCGCAAAGCAACAGATCGCAAAATTCAAACTGGACATTCAAACGCTGCAGCCTCTGACCACAAATCTGATCGTCATGGACGAGCAGAAATTGAACATCCGCGCAGTGCAGAGCATTTTACCTGGCATCACGAGCTGGAAATATTACGGCCCTCTCAACGCGGACCTTGAGCTGAGATTCGCTAGCGAGGGGATCAACAATTTTTCCCTTCCAACCGACTACAAAGCAGTGCCGCTGCCGGAAGGACGACACACCATTCACCTCAGCGAGGTAAATGACACCGAGGGTTATCATCGCGAACTGTACATCGACAAAGAAAAGGTCCTCGAGCAACATCTTCCATTGGATGCGTTCGCTCGACACAGCAGTTCCATTTCGACAGATGTGTCAGAGCAATCAAAAGAGTATCCGATTACCGAACCGCTCAAATTGCTGGATGAACGATCTACAAACAGGCATCCGCTGCAGGCATACGGGCAAATCGACCTGCCGATCCATCATGATAAGAAAGGCAACTTCCTGTGGATCTCTCCGCGGACGGTCGTCCCTAAGCCGGCGCCCAAATTGATCGTTTATAAGAGCGATTCTCGATTGGCCACGATCGGACATCGTCAAGGTATCCGGGTGCGCCGCACCTCTGAAACGAAAACAGCTGGTTTGATCAATATCCAGCCATCAATCAGTTCCGTGCTTGGTGATCAAGATCGACGCAACTGGTACCGGTTTGGGATTTCTGTTCGGCCAATTTTGGCAGGTGGCCCAAACCCAGGGGCCCCAGAGATCCCTGAGTTACAGCCGAACCCAGCAATGCCCGATCGCCCCGGCATGCCAATTACCTATCGAGACACAATCACTCTGCCAAGTGGCACCGACGCCCGAACGAGAAAAGAGCTCGTCGCTGAAAACACGATCAACGAAGCGGGAGATCAAATGCGATTGTTCGCGCACTATCCTCCGTATGCATCGGGAGCTCAGCCGATTGTCGAAATTCTGTTTGACGCTGCCCAACCAAACCGAATTGGCTTTCTGCCACACGCGGCACCAGGTAGTACTCCGCTGAAGGCGTGCCAATTCGTAACCCAGTTTGATGCGAGATTCTTTTGGCGGAAAATTGAAATGCGATCCGAGGAGGACACTGGTGCTGATGTCACCTTGGACTCGCTTGCGTCAGTGCCACTGTCACGGCTCTACCCACAAATCGACCCGGCGAAATTCGCCGATCCAAACGGCAGCGCAGAAGCAAACGCGTCTGACCTGATGCTGTTCCCTTGGCAGCCGATTTCCTTGGAAAGCCTGCCGCGGTTCGAAGCATCCAACAACATTGCTGAGATGTTCAAAATGAGCCTGATCACCGATGTTCCCGATTCCTCCAAGCTCAAGTTCCCTGCAGGGCTGCCAGACGGCCTGGAGTACGAAGGGGTTCCCAATCGCCAAGTTTGGTGGCTGCCAGCAGTAGAGGACGCAGCAGCGGAGGATGCAGCCAAGGAGGCCCCCGCAGAAACACCGATCACTGTCGAGGTTCGCGCGACATCCGTGTTTCCAACAACCAAGGTCCCGCTGGTTGGTGGACCGGCGATCGGGAATGTTCGCATCACCGTTCCCATGCCGGCAACAGAACCAATCTGGCTTGAGATCGTGGCAGAGCAACCAATCAAACTCTAGAGAAGCGAATGCAGTGCAGCACCTCCCCGACGGGAGCGACATTCGCTGCCGTGTTCTTCCGCCCCGCGTCTCTCAACGCGACCAACAGCAACCGTTACTTCATATCCATTCCTGGATGAATGGGCCCTTGGATGAGTAGGCCCTTGGATGAGTAGGCCGGGACATGAACTCGCGATCGCGGATCGCAGCAGGAAGACGGTCGACGGTTGATGCACCTCAAACTTGTCGCCTTCCCCTTTCCCTTTCGTTTCACTGCGAGCATGGACCTGCAGGGTCAGAGTGCACAAGCAATGGCTCAATGCACAAACAATGGCTCAATGCATGGGCAATGGCTCAATGCACAAGCAATGGCTCAATGCATGGGCAATGGCTCAATGCATGGGCAGGGGAAAAACCTTGCCCATGCATTCGATACGGACGGCAGTTTCACTCATACCGCAGTTTCCATTCCACCGAAGTATTTGTGGCGGCCGAGAGAGTCAATCGGGTTAGACCAGCGTCCGCTTCGGCTTTGAAATCCGCGTCAGCTTCCTCTGCCTGCAGGCTTACTGGTTTCGCGTCGTTGTTGGCGATAACGATCGTGAAGGGCTCGCCACCGATGACAAGAGCTGTTCCTCCCAGTGTGCGTGTTTCAGGATCCCAGCGAACATCCTGCAAATCAACCCAGCCCTGAAGCACGTGACGGTTGGTACTTAACACCTGGGGACGATTCTTTGCCGTGCGGACTGAAATCATTGCACAGTGATTTGGTTCCAGCTGACGCGTGATGCGGGCGGTGCCGGCAAACTTACCAAGATAGGTGTCGGACCAAAATTCGTAGGCGTGATAGTTGCCGGTGGGATCGAGCCCAATCGCGTTGTCGGCGCGCTGGCCGCTGATGCTCGTGGAAACTTCCGCCGCCTCCTGCGAGGTGTTGTAAAGAGCAACCTGGTGCCAATCGGGAGTTAACTCAAGATCATAAACCTGCGGATCGGTCACGCCGGTAAAGGCGTCCAGAGGTCGTGCTGTTCGGGGCTCCCGGTAATGCGGGTAGATGCGTGAGAAATCGTGAGTGATCTCCGGTGTAAAAAGTGAGAATGAAGTCGCAAGGTCGATCCGACCACTACTCAGAAACATCATCGTAAGCAACGAGCGTCGGAGCTCTGGAGAGATGTCATGAACCGCTTTGGTGTCCGGGTAATAATTGAAGACGGTGCGGTTCTTGTACCAACGGAGACCACTGATCGAAACCATGCCGGGCGAATACTGATTGGAATCACCCCAGGTCCGTTGCGTGTCCACCAATCCAGCGGTGACGTCCAGGCAGGGACGCGAAGATTCGCCGAGATTGCGTTCGTCGATCAGTCCGTCTTTTCCGAACGCCTCCCGGAGCAGTGAGAATGCCCGGCGATAGGCGCTGTTTGTCGTCGCATAGCGGTCATCGAAACCACCCTCAGGACGCCACGCAGTAGCGGGATAGTCAACTTTCACGCCCCGAATGCCATCTGCACGCAACTTGCTCCAGGCTTTGACAAAGTGTCTCGAGAATTCCTGATCGGTATAGTCATACGTGACATACGGTTGATGATGGTGATGCTTCTGCCGACGGTTGCGTCCTGCAACCCACTCCGGTGTCGTTCGATCCACTTCCGACCCATCGTTGAAGAGCATGTATTGCGGGTACTTTCTGACGAAATCGTCCGATGGCATCCCAAGCTGCATATAGATGTAAGGAACACCACCGCTGGCATTTAGTGCATCACTCCACTTGGCAATGGAATCATAGGGTTCAACCAAGTGATTGAACTCCCGCATATGGGCATCGTCCCACCAACCCTGTTCTGTATCACGATGGTACTTGTCTGGCTCAAGACGCAGTGAAACCTTCGTGTATTTCGTCAGTCCGCACTGATTGGCGTGATCAAGTTCACCCACCAACTTGTCGGAGTTATTGACATTGGGAAGTTTACTAATGTGGCTGACGCTCCACCCGCAAAGAACCGGGAAGTCATAAACGTTTGGGGAGGCGTGATTGGCAATCCGCATTGACCAGCCATAACGCTCCAAAGCTTTGAATGGATCCCGCGTGTGCACATCGATGTAAAAGGTATCACCGGCAATGTAGGTTTCTTCCTCGTTGACCAATCTGCCGATCGGGTCAGTCGCGTAAAAAGTTGGCGATCCATCCTGGAGGATAGAAAACTTACCGAATGCCTCGTTACCCAATCCGCCCCACACTGCTGTCCTCCGTTCGCCATCGACCAAACCGGTCAACATCAAGCTGTTGGGACTGCGGCGATCAAGGCCAGGCTTGACCAGCGTTCGATCCATCCCCGCGGAACCATTCAGCGTCATCGGCTGATCGATTGTCTTGCCCCCAAAAAATTGCCCGCCTGCCAAGGGCGTGCTTTCAGCGATCCGAGTACTCAGATAACTCGGCATCCTGATTCCGAATCCACACACCAGAGCCGGGCTGCTTTCGTAAAGCGTGTAGCTGTAAATCCGATTCGCGTACGAACGTCCCGGTCGCCCCCAATAGCCCAAGTCGTTGAAATCCGCGACCTCGAGGACAACTCGCTTGCCGACGCCCAATGCATCCTCAACATCCTTTGCAAACCGCTTAACAACCTTGCCGCGTTTGCCACGTGGCAACCAGAAACGCGATCCGGAAAGCAAGACCTCCTGATTTTTCGCATCTTGAATTGAAAACTCGCCATCTTCTTCAAAGACGACAGTGACAATTTCATTACTCAGGCGGCCCTCTTCAAAAGTGACGGGACCGGCCGCCCAACTCTTCGCGGAAACAGAAAAGCAGACTAGGAAGCAAGCCAAAATTGGTTTCGGCAGATTGGGTTTACACGTCATTTTGGTTTTGGCTGCGAGTGGCCCCGGTAAGGATGTGTTCCGCGATGAATCACGCAACGACGAAGAATTCACGACCCCCTCCGCCTGCAGAATTCACCGTCGAAGCAGAATCGTTCCCAGTCTATCCTTTTTACGTGCGACGCTTCACCGACACTTCGATTCGCCCATTGAATTGCAAGCAGAATGAATCCTCTTCTGCCCCGAAAACACGCCGCAGCACCTGATCCACTTACCAAAACAGAACAAAAAGCAGATGGTGGCGTGTTGCCCCTTTTTTCTGCGGTCGCTCAATGAAGAATGGTTGACCAAAAAGCGAGGCAGACGAGTAACAAACGCCGTTGGCGGTCATCCAGAAGCGGGAACAGCGAACACCTCGCATGATCGCTACACAGATTCAACCCGTGTCATCTCCCGAGACAGTGCAGGAACAAAATTTTTTGTTTTATCGACCACTCGCTTTACCCACAGGCTCCGTGCAGCAAATTAGCATGTAGGCTCGATCCACAACCATGAACAAAATTCGGCAAGGTGCGTCCAAGTTCATCAGCGAACACCGCCGATTGATAACTCGCCAGGGAACCATCGCTGCATCGTCCATGCTTTTTATTTCTAGCCCGCGAATCACGATGTTTCTCAAAATCTCCTAGAAATTAAGTCACATAACCAAGACGATTAGCGACTGTCTAGACGGCCCGACCGTGCACCGCTAAATCTCTCCTTCCCGTCGAAGAAGAACTTCTGAAGACGGTATTCCCTCCTCACTCGCAAACAGCATCGATCGAGAAGACCATGCGAATTCGAAATCAATCTCGCCAATCTCGGACTTACGGTATTCAGCGGCGCGAGTTTCTACGGTATTTGGCCTCCGTCTCAGCCATCCCGACCATTGCACTGCGAAGCGAGGGTCAAGCAGTCAATGACCAACCTACGTTTGACGGAAATCCCTTCCTACTGGGAGTCGCATCTGGCGATCCGGAACCGGACGGCGTGGTGATTTGGACTCGCCTGGCAACAACGCCACTCGCTGGCGGAGGTATTCCCAACGAACCAATCAGGACTCATTGGGAGATCGCAACCGACGAAAAGTTCAATCACGTTGTCCGCAAGGGCGAGGCGTTGGCGATGCCACAACTGGGGCATTCCGTTCATGTCGAAGTCGATGGTTTGCAACCCTTCCGTTGGTACTTCTATCGGTTTCATGCAGGTAAAGAAACGAGCCCCGTCGGTCGAACGCGAACCGCGCCGAGTTTCAATGCCACTCCCTCGCAGGTCCGATTTGCATTCACGTCTTGCCAACATTTCGAATCGGGTTACTTCAACGGTTACCCCCACATGCAGCGGGAAGACCTTGACCTTGTGATCCACCTGGGTGACTACATCTACGAATACGGAGGCGCTGACAAACGTCCGCGCAAACATCTTGGTGGCGAGATTGTGTCACTGAATGATTATCGCACACGGTACGCACAATACAGGCTTGATGAAACGCTGCAAGAAACGCACCGTCTGTTTCCCTGGCTTGTTACTTGGGACGATCACGAATTTGACAATAATTATGCGAACCTTGTTTCGGAAGAAGAAGGGATTTCGCCCGAAGCTTTTCTGGCAAGACGAATGAATGCCTACCAGGCCTATTATGAATTCATGCCGCTGCGGCGAAGTTCTTTCCCGCAAGGCCCCGACATGAAGCTGTATCGCGGTTGCCAGTATGGCCGCTTGGCAAATTTCCACGTACTCGATACGCGACAATATCGAACCGACCAGCCAAACGGCGACCATCAAAAACCCATGGTGGGGAAAGTATTTGATCCCAACGCAACGATGCTGGGTCAGCAACAGGAAAAATGGCTGATGAGCAACTTGCTGCAGTCGAACTCAACCTGGAATGTTCTTGCCCAGCAAGTGATGATGGCGCCGCTCAATCGAGGCGAAGGAGAAGACCGCCGATACAGCATGGATCAATGGCCCGGCTACGAAGTCAGCCGTCGGCGTTTGCTGCGATTCTTTCACGAACGCAACATTCCCAATCCAGTCGTACTAACTGGTGATATCCACCTCAACTGGGTAAACGACTTGCAACTCGATTTTGAAGACCCGAAATCGCCGATTGTGGGAACGGAACTGGTCGGAACCTCCATGACCTCAGGAGGCAACGGTGGAAATATCATCCCTGAATACGTGCGAGCAGCCGAACAAAACGATTTCGTGCAGTGGTACAACTCAAACCGAGGTTATGTTTCGTGTGACCTCACACCGAACACCTGGACCACTCATTTCCGAACGACGCCATTCGTCGATCAACCTAACGCACCGCTCATCACGAAAGCTTCGTTCGTGATCGAAAAAGGCAAAGCTGGTGCTCAGAAAGCTTAAACAGATCGACACCTGGTGGAGCGAGACAAACCTTACGGAGTCAGCGCCAACCATCTCAATCCGTTTGGCAGGCTCTGCCCACAAGGGTCACCGACGCCGCTTTCGCGAACGAGGCACTCGGCGAAAAACAGCAATACTGATCACGCCCAGGCCAGCCACAAAGGTAGAGGGTTCTGGAACCAAATGCGAGGATTGCGTCAAATTGGTAATGCTCTGGATCTCAGTCACGGATTCAAAGCTTCCAACCGAAGAACTAATCGATTCAAATGCTCCGCCCACAAGTAAGTAGTCAATCTCTAACACCTGGCTCTCCCCCGGAGCCAACGTCAAACTGAATCGCGGCATTCCAGAATCTCTCAACTCCTCACCGGAGTTCCCCGTTTCGACGTCATCACGGAAGTCACCCAAGGTGGTGTCGGAGACGATCGAGCTAAGAAAAGAGTCCGTTGGGTTCGTCAAATCCAATTCGAATCTGGAGTCGGCGTAAGCATCAACTCCATCCGCGTCAACAAGACCATCAAACGAACTCTTGAAGATTACCTCATAGGTATCTGTTAGTGAATTATTGCTGACCGATAAAGTGGCATTGAACTGAACTTCGAATCCCCCCCCCGAGCCCCCGGCCTCTGATTTAGCATTCGCCGTCACATTAAAACCAATGCCGTCACCGACTTCAGTCAGGCTCCCAATGAGTTCCTCACTTTCTGACACTGGCACAACAGCCCCAGAAAATGTTGACGTGGTCTGAACGCCACCTGCTTCAACAAAAAATGCCCCCCCCTGGCTTGCGTCGTCAAAAAAGTTGATAGCCGCCGCACCAAGATCGAACTTAATATTCGCATCAATTATCAGGCCCGCGTAACTCGGCGAGCCGAGAAGAGCAAAGAAGAGAGCAGCAGCACGGATGCTAAACCAGTTTCGAAGTCGGTCGTTTCGTCGAGAAATCATCCTAGTCATCTCGTAAAGAGACCTCCGTGTCGGACAGCCTGCTGGCAGCGATCAAGAATCTGATCACTTACGAAGAATATACCAACTTTATCGTTTGCAAAAAGCAGCGAACTTAATACCCCCACCTTGGGTGGCCCTGCAAATCAAGGTTGGATAATTCCGAACGATCACCAATCGAATTCAGGCGCGGATCCGCTCGATCCAGCCACCCTGAAGACACCGCATTCATACCGACCGCGACGAACCGACCACATTGATGCGACTCGTCACCCCAGATGTCATCTCAGGTGAAGCGTGGCACTTGAATTTGCGACCCCACTAGCCGTCTCGCTTTGCTGCCATCTGCCTCGAACCAAACAAGCTCACCGATCCCAGATTCAACGCGAACTCATACCAAAGCCCAAACTCATACCAAAGCGAACCAAGCTGAGAGATATCCGTTGGGAATAAGATCCTCGAAAGACTCCAGCAAGTCTCGGAATCCAATGAGCGGAATGGAATCCAATTAGCGGAATCGGGGCCAGTAGCGGAATCGGGGCCAGTAGCGGAATTGGGGCCAGTAGCGGAATTGGGGCCAGAGCCTCTCGTCAGATCCTGCCGTTTCAGCTGTTCCAGTCATGCTCGAAGAGCAGTCGCAACCACTTGTGTCTTCTTCTGGTTTGTTGGATTCGCTCGAAGCGTTAGAGTTTTTCCGAAATCAGCAATGACTCAGTCGACTTTGGTATCCTTGCAGAAGATGCTGGAGAACTACCTCGCAAACATATTGTCTTACGAATTCTGAAACGGAACCTTACTGTGGCACAAATCGATCGACGGCGTTTTCTGAAATCAACTTCCACTTTGGCAGCGGCGACTTCGGTTGGCTACTTTTCCAGCACCTCAGCAGCCCGAACCACCTCGCCGAATGAACGGCCCAAAATCGCGTTGATCGGCTGTGGTGGGCAAGGCACCGGTGATGGCAGACGCGCGCTCGCCTTTGGCGACATGGCCGCTGTCTGCGACGTTGACACATCACACTCGGCCTATACCAAAAATGCTTACACCGGCCGAATGGCACGGCAAGGGAAAGAGGTAAAAATCGATGTCTATGATGACTACCGCGCGATCATTGACCGGAAAGACATCGATGCGATTATCTGCGGTACCGTCGATCACTGGCATGTAAAAATTGCGGCCGAGGCACTGAGAGCGGGGAAAGATGCCTACTGCGAAAAGCCACTGACGCTGACCATTGATGAAGGTCGCATCATCTCAAAAGTCGTCGAAGAGACCGGCCGGATTTTGCAAGTTGGGACGCAACAACGTTCCGACGAACGATTCTTGAAAGCCGTCACCATCGCTCATTCAGGGCGACTGGGAAAAATCAAAAAGGTGACTGTTGGCATCAATCACAATCCGTTCAGCAAGCCGTTGCCAGTTGTCGATGCACCCGGCACGTTAAACTGGGATCGCTGGAAAGGGCCGACCGAAGATGTCCCCTATCGTTTCATGAAAAATGGCAAGGACGGACAAGAACTGGTGCGAAATCTCGGCGACGGTGGCATCGATGCCTCGAATTGCCACAAAGAGTTCCGCTGGTGGCTGCAATACAGCGGTGGAAAAATGACCGACTGGGGTGCACACCACGTCGATATCGCGCAGTGGATCATCGACCAATGCGGACCGGGGCAAGGCCCCACATCGATCAAGCCAATCATGGTTCAAGCCAAAGTGCCGTTTGACGAGAATGGAAACCCGACTCTCGATGACCGTTACAACGCCCCGCATCGCTTCACCGTCCACGCGCATTTCCCCAATGATGTTCTGATGGAAATCACCAGTGAAGGCCGCAATGGAATCTTGGTCGAAGGCACCAAAGGGCGGATCTTTGTTAATCGCGGCACGATCGCTGGCAAGCCGATCGAAGATCTAAAGAACAACCCGCTGCCGGGCGGCTGGCTGGAAGACCTCTATCGAGGCAACCTCGTGGAACATGTCAACAACTTCTTTGACTGTATCGCTAGCCGCAAACAACCCGCTTCCGATGTGTGGTCTCACGTCGCCGCGATCAACACTTGTCACCTCAGCAATATCGCCATTCGTTTGAACCGCGAAATTGAGTGGGATGCGGCTGCTCAGACGATCAAAGGCGACGCGAAAGCCAATGCGATGCAAGCCAGGGATTTTCGCAAGGGATACGAAATCGAACTGTAAACAGAACGCTGCATCTTGCTGTTCACCGGTGGCTAGCGCTATGCAATGTACCGGTGGTGCTGTGTCATCAAGTATCGGTGGTTGGCGGCATGCCGTTGACGAATTGCGAGACGGTGACTGGTTGGAACATCCCATCGGCAGCCTGCGTGACACGGCTCAACTCGCCGGGCTCAACTCGCCGGGCTCAACTCGCCGGGCTCAACTCGCCGGGCTCAACTCGCCGGG
>JAQWPZ010000328.1 GCA_029245125.1 Rubripirellula sp. | reverse complement strand
GACGGGGCCTGCCACTAGGATCATTCCGCCGGCTTGTTGGGTGAGCCAACGATCGATCATGTCGAGATTTTCCGCGCTCATTGCGGTCCAGTCTGGATCGAAAAGAATCACCGCATCGTATTGGAACAATTCCTCCGCAGTGGAGGGGAACGACTGCAAAACGCGATCTACATCTTGGCTGATCCCAGGTTGGCCGGTTTGCAGCCAGGCATCGAGTTCAATCGAGTTATCGCGGAACAGCAGGTTTCGAACGAAACGGTACTCGCGAGTCGGTCCACCAGCGATTGCGAGGACGCGTAGCTTTCGGGAAACAACTTCGTAGCGAGCATCGCGGATATCGTCGGCATCATTGCGATCTTCTGCCGGTGCGACGACTCTGACCGCCAAACGTCGACGGCCAACGGACTCGGGCTCGAGTTCAAAACGAATGCCGGTTAAGGTACCGTCGTTTTTGACTTCCACTTTTTGGGAATCAATGACAGCACCGGGCGGCGTGATTTTCTCACCCGATGCTTGTGTCTCGTCATCGGATTGATTGTCCAAGCCGTCCAGCAATTGCACCTCGACTTCGATCGGATTGGGACCGCTACCCTGCAGCACGGCAGCCACTGCGAACTTGTCACCTGGGTAGACCCGGCGGGGTGCATCGAGGTCGACGATTCGCACATTGATCGGAGCATCACTGCTGCCAAGCCCAAGCGGATAGACCGCAACATCGCTTCGGCGTGCCGAGGCAACCGCAACGCTCGCGTCGCTTCCACCGTTGCTCTGTCCATCGCTGATCAGCACGATCCCAGCCAGGGTAGCGGGATCGTGATCGGCTAACACATTACGGATCCCATCGCCAATTCGACTCTCAATCGCAGCCGCGGCGATTTCTTGGTCCCAATCGGTCACTCGGATTGGGGCGGGTTCTTCAGCGGGGCGTCCTTGTTCGTCTTCCTCTGCTTCAGTTTCTTGCGGTTGCCCGACATTGGCGGGTTCAATTCCTAGTAAGTCAACCAGTGAACTCTGACTGCGGATGCTGTAGACGCTACCCACCAGGAGGATTCCCATCAGTAGTGTCGCGAAGGTTCCCACGACGAACCAGCCGGCCGTCACGGGCTGCCCAGCAACACCAATCAGCAAGGATGAAATCGCGAGCAGAACGCCGATGCCCAGCAAGACTGCGCCAACGACCGCAATGTTGGATCGTGGCGATGTATTTTCGCCGTCCGTCGTCTCTTCTGCTTGGCTCAGAACACCACCCCGTGATTCAATCAGCCGCGGTTGGGCTTCGTCCCCAAATGCGTAGACGTTCACCCGATGTTCGCTCGAAAGCTTTTCAAGTAAGTCTGAATCTGCCAGTAACTGTTGTGCTCGCTCGGTGCGGCTTGGCATGCCGGCTGTGATGCCGGTCGGCAGGGACATACTTTGGCTTGTGTCTACCAGAATGGCAACTTCGCTGGGGCGCGTTACGAGCCGTTGCGTGCGCCGCTGAAGGTCGAAAAAGAAAAAGACCAACGCAACAATCGCTGTGATCCGCAGGACGACCAAAACGATTCGAATGGGTGTTGATAACTCAGAAACATCGCGACGGTAAAATCGGATGCAGGCAAACAACAACGCTCCCATACTGGCGACCAGCAGGGCCCACACCCACCAACCCTCCAGTGTTTGCGCGCGGGTGAACTCGTAAACGATCTGCTGTACATCACCGACGACGGTCGGTTCAATGTTGGAAGCTTGGTTCATGACTGCCCTCCACCGCTGGTGGGGATAGGACGTTGTCCTGGCACTGCGGCTCCGGTTCCCGAATGATAACTGGCCCAGTAAGCCAAGGCTTGTTCCGCTGCCAGCATGAGTGCCAGTAAACCGAGCAGGAATAACGTTAGCATCGAACTACCTGCCGCGCGATTCTCGTCGCTCCACATACTGCTACTGACAAATCGAATCTCTAGAGGTTGTAATTGTTGGGCGATCGAGGCGGGGTCGGCACGACGCAAGTCACCTTCCCCGGCGCGGATTACCGACGAAACAGGGATCACTTGGCCGCTGCCATCACTTCGCGTCAGGGCCCATTCGGAAATTCCTGGATTCAACATCGCATCAACATTGTCCTGGCCTGAGATGACCAGTTCATTCGGGTCGATGATGGCCTCGTAGAAAGCTGAGTCGCCTGCTGCTTCAGCTTCGACCCGTTCGGCGTCCATCTCGATCGGGATGCGTGGAGCTTCTTGCGTTGCCGGCAGGTAGGAGAGTTGCGAGATGTATTGATCGGCAGGCAAAAGGCGGACCGTTGCTTCATCGATGAATCGCCTGGTCGGAGGTGCTGCACCACTCCATAGGGTCGCGTTGCTTTGAAGTAAGAACACGACAAAAGTTGGATCACCAGGCCAGTTCGTCCACTGTCCATCAAGTCCAGTCAAGACAGTGATCACCCTCCCTTGCCCGACATCGTGTAGCGTGACCATCGGCTTGCCATCGCGTCGTTGCAGGACGTTCCTTACGCGGGGTTGGTCGGCAGATTCTTCTTCACCAAGTGGTTTTGGTTCTAATTCCCAGGTCCGCGAGACCCCAACGAGTGAAAAGATGCCGTCGCCGCTCGATTCCAATGGGCCAAGCAATCCAGAGACGTCCCCGAATTTGACATCGGAGGTCGTGTCCTGGGATGGTGGCGGCACATCGGATGGATTCGCCAACGCCGCCGGCAGCAGATAGCGATCCTGCGCCAGCAACGCTGAATTGTACCGATCCCGTTGGACCTTTTGTCCCAAGAACCACGCGACGCCTCCACCTCGAGTCACATATTGGTGCAGAGCATCGGCGGCGTTCTCGCCAATCTCTGGAACGTCGATCAAATAAATTGCTCGGTACGGCGTCAACATTTCCAGGGTTGCCGACCTCAGGAAGGAGGGCGGCTGGACATCAGGGATGGCCCCAATCCGAACCTGGCTGCCGGGGTTCAAGACGGCAGCCACGTGGTAAGCACCTCGCTGGTCCAGGTCACCATCGATCACGAGCACTTTTTCAGCATCGGTGAGTGGGAGCGTGCAAGTTGCATAATTGTCGATCGGCAACGCGTCATCTGGTAGTGAGACCTCGACCGCGTGGGTGCCTTGCTGCGTGATGAACACTTGAAACGACTTGGTGATTTCAGCACCGGCTGGTAACGACTCGATCACCATCGACGGCATTGCATCGGTCGACCCACTGACCGCCAAGGTGGGATCGGCAAGTTGCAAGTCTTCGCCATAGGTGACGATGCGGCTGTTCAACGCGATGTTCTTCGCTTCACTGCTGCCGTAATTTTTTACGGTCACGCTGACGACGACCGGAACCCCTGCCACCCATACATCGGCCGCCGGCGACAAGTCGGTGATCGCTAAGTTGGGGGCGGGTTGAGCTGCACAATCGATCATTCGGATCGAGATGTCATCCGAAAGGGAGCGAAGTGATTGAGCAATCCGTTCGGCGGCACCCCAGTCGCGTTCTCTAAAATCGCTGGCGATGTAGAAGAACTTTGAATCGGCAGGAGTCGTGTTGATCAGTTCGGCCGCCAAGTCCAATGCGGGGACCAAGTCTGTTCGGATGGGTGATGCCGCAGTGGACATCAGACGGTTGATCAGGCTGGCGTCGGTCATGATGGTCTGGGCCGACAAGTCCGCCGCCGCATCGCCTGATTCACTGCCGCCTCGAACCGCCATCGCGGCGCGACTCGCCCGCATTACGGTGAGTTGGTGGTTGCCGTCACTGCTCGCCAACCGGCGGGTTAAATCTTGCAACGCTCGCAGCGATCGGTCGTAAGCGGTCAGACCTGTTCCGCCATCACCGTCTGAACCTGCTAGGCTGACGTTGGCACCACCCAGGCTTTCGTCCCCCATGGAGTAGCTGTCGTCAAGAATCACCAAATGGTGAGTCGTTTGGCCGCCGAATACGCTGAGGACTTGGCTGCCGCCTGTCCAGCCGCAAAGCAGTGCGATCAACAACGCAGCCACCGCCAAACGGGAAAGCAACAATAAGAGTTGGCGTAATCGAATCCATTTTTTCTGTTTGCGATAGCTCGCTACCAGAAAATCCATGGCGGCCCATCGCTGTCGCCGGTGGCGCAGCATGTTGATCAGGTGCACCAGCAGTGGCACACCGACAAACAAGAACCCGATCGTCAATGCGGGAAACAAAAACAAAGGACCGTGCGGCTCACGTCTTGAGGTTGGGGAGTGACTGGCGCGTGGCCAAGAACTTGGCTAAAACCGCATCGAGCGGTTCGCTGGTGCGAACTTGCATGTAGTCGATCGATAGTCGACCGCATGCCTTTCGCGTTTGATCGAGAAAGCGGTTCAATTCTTCGAGGTAACCCTCGCGGAGCGCCCTCGGGTTGCAGTTCAGAAACTCGTCAGTTTCTAATCCTTCGAAGCGGGTTGCGCCATTGAAGGTAAAGTCGAGTTCGTCATCGTGCAGGACGTGGATCAGCGCCACGTCGTGGCCGCGTTGCCGGAAGACCCGCAGCCCTTTCGCAAGCTGATCGACGCTCAACAGATCTGAAACAATGACCACCAACCCCCGTTTCGGAATTGCTTGGGCAATCTGCTTCGCCACACGCGGCAAATCTGTACGGCCGTCGGCGCCGACCGAATCAAGCACCGACAGAATCCGGCTAAGTTGAATTTGACTGCTCTTGGCGGGGACCGCTGCTCCGACATCCGTATCAAAGGTGAACAACCCGGTGGCGTCTTTTTGACGAAGAGCGAGATAGGCAAGTGACGCGGCAACCGAGGCCGAATAGTCAAACTTGTTCGACTCTCCGTTCCCGTATGCCATGCTACCGCTGCGATCAACCATTAGGGTTAATCGTAGATTTGTCTCTTCTTCGTACTGCTTGATGTGCAGGCGATCCTGGCGCGCGTACACCTTCCAGTCGATGTGTCGTATTTCATCGCCGGGAAAGTATTGTCGGTGCTGCAGGAATTCAATCGACTGCCCAAAATATGGACTGCGATGCATTCCCGACAGGAAGCCTTCTACGACGCGGCGAGCCGTTAGTTCCAAACGACGAATCCGCGTCGTGACCTCAGGACGCAAATATCTTTTGGAATCGGGCATCGCGTGAAAGCTCATCTTCCGTTGTCGGCGTGGCGGCGATAATGCGGTCGATCACTTCGTCGCTGGTCACGCCTTCGCTTTCGGCTGCGAAGTTGACCACCATTCGATGCCGCAACACTGGTTTGGCGAGTGCTTGGATGTCTTCGACCTGGACGTGGAAGCGGCCCTTCAGCAGTGCTCGCGCTTTTCCGCCGAGGATCAGGAACTGCACGGCCCGCGGACCGGCACCCCAACCAACCAAGTCATCGACAAAATCTGGCACGCCTTCGTTCCCGACGCGGGTTTGCCGCACCATCGATAGCGTGTAACGAACGACGTGATCGCTGACAGGCACTTGGCGAACGAGTTGCTGAAGTCGCATGATTTCCTCAGCGCCTAACACCGGTTGTGGCTCGGCCGTCTGGGTTCCAGTCGTCCGGCGTGCCACCTCGAACTCCTCGTCGAAACTCGGGTATTCGACGTAGACTTTGAACATGAACCGGTCTTGCTGGGCCTCGGGCAGCGGGTACGTGCCTTCCTGCTCGATCGGGTTTTGCGTCGCCAGAACGAAGAACGGATCGGGCAACTCGTGGCGGTTCCGTCCGACCGTGACTTGTCGCTCCTGCATTGCCTCTAGCAAGGCGGCCTGCGTCTTCGGGGGGGTTCGGTTGATTTCATCAGCCAGAATCACGTTGGCAAACAACGGGCCTTCCATGAAACGAAAGTCACGGTGTCCGGTGCTGCGGTCCTCTTCAATGATCTCGGTTCCGGTCACGTCGGCCGGCATCAGGTCCGGCGTGAACTGAATGCGACTGAAAGACAAATCCAAAGTTCGTGCCAGCGTGCTGATCATCAGCGTCTTGGCCAAGCCAGGGACTCCCTCGAGCATGACGTGACCCCGACTAAAGAGGCAGATCATGATCTCATCGATCACTGACTCTTGACCCACGATAATTTTGCCCAGTTCATCCAGGATCTTCTGGCGGGCTTCGTGGAGTCGACTCGCGTCGGCTTCGCTTAACTTATCCCCGGACGCCCCTTCGGTGGGCGGAGAATCTGATGACATGCAACATCCTTCAGTGGAGTTCATTCAATGAAGTACAGGACTCCAACAGGATACCAGCTTTGCAAGCTTTTTGCCCCACGCCTGCCCAGGACTTGACTCGAATAAGTAGAAAGTTGCGTAAGCGGCCCCACTTCTGGGGTGAAACAGGGAACACCCTGTCGTTTTCAGTGTGGTGTTCAGCCTGCCGACAAGCTGAACTTTGGCCTCTTCGTTTTCGTTGCCCGCCGATTGGTGATTGGCGAGGTTCCAGCGGTACTCTGTTCCAGCCGTACTCTGTTACGACTTGGCACACGCGACGGGATCGCAAGCCTTTCGGCGTTGCCCGGCTCCAGGTCAGGGCGGCGATGTTGGTCGGGTTTTGTACTCCAGGCGGTTCTCGGTTCGGCCCCCTGATTCACCGGGCTGCTGATTCACCGCGCTGCTGATTCGCCTGTTGCGGTGTTTCTCGTTTGGGTTTTAGCTCGCTTTTCGTTTCTGTTGCTGCCTGGAACTCGATTTTTGCCGGGGCGAATCGCTCACTTGGTTGGTTCGGCGCTCTTCGATTTGGGGCTCGGCTCCTGGTCGTTCTGATCCAAGCTTTGCCGAACTTCCTCGTTTGCAGTCCAGTAAAAAATGGTCCCGAGCGTGGCGATAATGATTTTGACAAGCTCAAAAATCAGTGCGACCAGCGTGCCTGAGGCCATCGTTGGCTGCGCGGGGATGATGCGATACAGCGATTCGATTGCCGCTTCGAATAACCCGATCCCGGCTGGCGTGATCGGCAGAGCAGCGACCAGCATCCCAATCGGAACGATCACAAAGTGCTCCGCCAATGTTGGAGGGTCGGTGTAAAGTCCTCTGGCGATCAAGTAGATGCTAATGGAGAGCATACCGTGAACGCCTAGGCTCATCACAATCGAAGCGATCAGCGCTGCCGCGTGCGAGTGAAAGATTCGCAGCGGCGGTCCGACATGAGCGATCAGCGGTCCCAGGAGTGGCCATCCGCTGCCGATGCGAATCCAACGATCAACCCAGCGGCCGCCGAGAATCAATAGCATCAGTGCTGCTGTCCCGCTCACGAGCAGGGTTCCCGTCACCCATTTGATTTGCGTCAGTCCGATTCCCGTTTCGTCAGTTCCCGTCGGATCGGTCAGCAACAAGGCGATTGCGACTAGCAAAACCAATGCGTAAAGCCCGGTACCACGATCGACCAGCACCGAGGCGACCGCGGCGACCCGCTTGCCGGGCCGCCGACGAGCCAAGAAGACAGCTTTGAACAGGTCGCCGCCGACGCTGCCGGCCGAAACGAAACTCAGCAAAAAGCAAATGGAACCAATTCGGATCGCTTCCAGCATCGTCAAATCGATACCTTGGCATCGGACCAGAATGCACCAGCGGACGAAAGAGAGGAGAATTGCCAGTGTGGCCACCACGAGGGCAGCGGTGAGTAAGCCGTAGTGCTTCGGTTGACTCCCTAATTGCTGCCAATTCTCTGGGCTGACGTGATAGAGCAGCAAATAGCCGATAATGAGGGCTGGTATCGCCAGTTTGGCGAGCGACTTCAGTGCCGGCAGGATACCAGGATGCATAACTGAGCAATTTTTGAGGCGAGATTTAGGCTACTTTTGAATAGAATCGGCGAAGGTTGCCTCGGTTTCGGTTGGCCAACCTTGTCAAATCCCGGGAAAAACCATATTCTTCCCGTCTAACCGATGATTTTGCAATAAACCCCCCTTCGAATTAGATCGAGCGACGACCGATGACGATGGATCAAAGCCTCAAGGTGAAAGCCGGGGCGATTCGTTCCCGAAATGTGTTGACCCGGGCCGAACGGATTGCGCGGTTGAAGGAACTAGACCGTTTTGACGAGGAAAATAGCGTCGTGGGTATGCCCAAGGTGCGCGTCGTGAAGGTCTCTCTGAAGAAAAAGAAGAAAGTCAAGAAGGAAGAAGAAGGCGACAAGAAGTAATCGCGTTTCTTCCACACAACATTTCGCAACCGACTAGCCAGCCTCGACGCCTTTCCAGGGCGGCGAAGCGTTGGTGTAGCAAAATCTGTCGTGCGGAGATGAATGGAAGGGAAACGGAGAGGCTCGGATGTGCCTGACCTGAGATGAGATCGCTGTATGCGAGCTCCAGATAATCTCCGTCGGCACGCCACTCGTCTGGAGGTTTCCCGTCGCTAGTGGTTCGCTGCGACAATCTTTTCCCCGGCGGAACTTGCTGATGCAGGTATACTTCCCCCATGCCTGAAACTTCTTGCCAGTCAGCGTCGGCCGCGGTCGAACCGAACCAATCTCAAGACACTGCATCTGCGGGGTCGGCGGAACTGGGCGACACTACCGCGACGCTAGAAATCGATCCGCAGAGCGTTCCGCGCCCCGAAGCGACACAGCCTTATCGCATTCTGTGGAAGTATGCGATCGTACTTACCCTGGTCCACTTGGTTGCGGTGGCCGCGGTCGTTCCCTATTTCTTCACTTGGTCGGGACTCGTCCTGGCGATCGCCGGTCACTTCCTGTTTGGGATGTTCGGGATCACGATCGGTTACCACCGCCTGCTGACGCATCGCGGTTTTACTTGCCCCAAATGGCTCGAGCACACTTTGGCATTGCTCGGCATTTGCAATCTTCAAGATAGTCCTGCGCGTTGGGTTGCGATTCACCGCATGCATCATCAGCACAGCGATAATCAGCCCGATCCGCACACTCCTTGGGTCGGATTCTTGTGGGGGCATGTTGGCTGGGTGATTTGTCGGCACCGCGATCTGGATCGCACGTCTCACTATGAACGTTATGTGCGGGATCTGCTGCGTGATCCGTTCTATTTGAAATTAGAGCGAAGGGATGGCTGGTTCTTTGTTTTCTTAGCCCACGCGTTGCTGATTGCTATGGCCGGCAGTCTGTTCGGTTATTTGGTCAGCGGTGGTGTTGCCAGTGAGGCTGTCCGATACGCAGGAAGTTGGGCAGTGTGGGCAGTCGCCGTACGGACAGTGTTTGTTCTGCACGGGACTTGGTCTGTTAACTCACTCGCCCATCTATTTGGCTATCGCAACTACGAGACGCGTGACCACAGCACCAATAATTGGTTGGTCGCGATCTTCACGCATGGTGAGGGTTGGCACAACAATCATCA
>JAQWPZ010000327.1 GCA_029245125.1 Rubripirellula sp. | reverse complement strand
TCGTCGATGGCATCAGCGGCCAACTTGACGCCATCGGCAAGACCTGCGGCCTTGCCGACGAGCAGCAGCGCCGCGGCGGTTCCGGCTAAGACAATGTCACGGTGGGGGCCCGGCGTTCCAGCCACAATCTGTCGAATGATGGTAGCGCTCTCCTCAGGATTGGCAGCAGCAAGTGCTTCTTGGCCGAGTGGCGGCAAGCCGAAATCGGTTGGCGACCAGTCAGACTTATTCCTCCCGCCGCTACTGACCTCGATCACATGGGTTACCCCATCGAGTGAAACTTCGTCCTGACCATCAGCTGCGTGAACAACAAAACTACGGGTGGTCCCTAGTTTGGCGAGTGCGGCAGCCACTTTTTCTTGAGCGTCGGCTGTTGAAGCACCCAACAATTGGTGGGTAGCACCAGCCGGATTACAAAGCGGACCGAGCAGGTTGAACAGTGTCTTGACTCCCAGCTTGCGTCGCACACCGACCACGTGACGCATCGCAGGATGCAATTTGGGAGCGAAACAAAAACAGATTCCGTCGCGGTCGAGCCGATCCGCTACGGCTTCGGCGTCCGACTCGATCTTCACCCCCAGTTTCTCGAGCACGTCAGCCGAGCCGGTCAAACTGGTTGCCTTGCGATTGCCGTGTTTGGCGACAGGGACTCCGCAGGCGGCTGTCACCATCGCGACTGCGGTACTGATATTGAACGTTCCACTGCCGCTGCCCCCTGTGCCACAGGTATCGAGCAAGCTTGCATGATGATGCGGGATTCTGGTCATGTGCGCCCGCATGGCGGTCGCGGCTCCGACCAATTCATCGACGGCCTCGCCTTTTTCTCGAAGTGCCAGCAGCAGTTGGCCAACCTCATCCTCGTCAGCTTCGCCGCGGAGCATTGCATCAATGAGCTCGCTGGTTTGGTCGGCAGTCAAATCTTGGCCAGCCTTGGCCTGCTCGATTGCTTGGCGAAATGTTGAACGGGAGCCTTGACTTGAGGGTTCAGCGGGCATGTGGGGTGCCATTCCAGGTGGGTGGGATTAAGAAATATCGGGGTCGCCATTGACGGCGAGTCAATTTAGAATCTTGCTCATGACTAGGAAGATTATCATCGATTGTGATCCGGGAATCGACGACGCCGTTGCGATTTGCATGGCCTTGTTCGATCCGCGGCTGGATGTTCTCGCGATTACCGCCACGCCAGGGACGGTGAATGCAGACAGAGCGACCGCAAATGTGACCGCCATTGTCAACGAACTGGATCCTCCACGCTATCCGCGAATCGGAAAAGCGGCCCCCTCGGAGCATCCGACCGTGACCGACGACAGTGCATTACTGCACGGAAGCGATGGATTGGGGGGATGCAACTTTGCGACTTCAGCTCGACAGCACCAACCCTCGAGTGAAAAAGTCATCTCTGATTTGCTTCACCAGCATCCCAACGAAATCACGCTCGTTTGCCTCGGCCCTCTGACCAATCTCGCCAAACTGTGCCGTCTCGATCCCACCTCCGTGGAGTTGATTAATTCGGTGATCGTCAGCGGTGGATCGGTCGCCTATCCCGGGAATGCCACCACCGTTGCCGAACGAAACATGCATTTTGATCCCAAAAGTGCAAACGATGTCTTTTCTTCGCCGACCACGAAATTGCTGGTCCCGATGGATGTGACCGAAAAGGTACTCTTTGGCGTGGAACTCCTAGAGCAAATCCCCGATCGTTTTACCCGTGTCGGTGGACTACTGCACAAGTTCATTCCGTTCGCGTTCCGAACCGCACATCAACGTCTCGGTCGAGAACTAATCCCTCTTTATGACCCGACCACACTAATCTCGCTGATGGAACCAGAGTTATTCACCTGGAAAGCGATGGCAGGTCGTGTCGAAACCCAGGGAGAACTCACGCGTGGAATGACTGTCTTCGACCAGCGACTGCGATCCGAGTGGCCCGAAAACATGGAGGTTGCGACCGACGTGGACGTCAACGAAGCCAAGGCATCAATCATTCGAAGCATTCGCTACGCCGGGCAAAATGCGTAGACACGATCAGGATCAACGCTGCGTCAATTCGCTCGCGGCATAATCGGGTAACGCTTCTTCGAGGTCCATGACTTCTTTCAAACGTGGACCTTGCCCGTCGTGAATCACGCGTGCCACGAGTGCCACGACCAACTCATTACGGCGAGTCTCGTCCGAACGTCGCTTGAATAAATGCCCCAGTACGGGCACCTTGTTGAAGTAAGGTACAACCGCTCTTGCCTGAACTTCTTCCTCGCGGATCAAACCGCCGATCACTATCCCACCACCATCAGGAAGCATGATTGTGGTCTGAACCTCGGTTGTTTCTTCTTCAGGATATCCGTTGGGGGTAATTTTTCCGCCAGACACTTTCGGAAACACGTTCATCAATACGTTCCCATCTTCGGTGATCACCGGACGCACCGTCAGCACGATCCCGACCTCCAAGAATTCCACACTTTCGACGGTCGTTGTCTGCGTTGTCGTGGCGACGGTATAAGGCAGACGTTGCCCTATCTGGATCCTTGCCTCCTGTCGATTCACCACAGAAACTTTGGGGGAAGCCAAGGTCCGCGAATTGGTACAACGGCGGATCAACTGAATCACACCATCCAAGTCCGAACCATTGAATCGGATCGCTAAATCAGAATCCGAGCCCGCCAGATCTGTGAATCCAACTCCGTCCAAAGAGATGACCGAGCCATTCATTCGCAACAACGCTTGCAGATCAATACCGTGCTGTTCCTCATGGCCAAGCGATATCTGCAACACGTGCGATTCGATCAGAACCTGCATCGGTGGTACATCCACCTTGGCGATGTAATCCCCAATCCGTCGGTGGGCTGCCGGTGTATCCTCCACCACCAAGGTTTCTCGTGTTCGCAACTCGTCAGCAGAATCCGATTCACTAATGAACGCGTTGCCGACAGGTGACAACAAACCCGTCGCCACTTGCTGAACATCTGCGGCCGCGACGTAATCAAGTTGGTAGATCTGAAGCGATCGACCTTGAACACGCGGGTCCATTCCCTGCGAATCAACGGATGTTACGTACAGCAGATTGTCAATCCGGTGCCACGCAAACCCGGCGACACCCAGAATCGCATCTAACACAGCCTCCAGTTTTGCGCCACGTATACTCACCGTCACCGGCCCCCCAACGCTGGGACCGAGCACAAGATTCAACTCATGGTGATCTGCGATCATCCGCAGCACGGACTTCAACTCAGCTCCATTGGCAATCAAGGTCACCAGGCCATGATCGTCCGACAGATCCACGCTGTCGTCTAGCTGAGGAGCACGAAGCGGCACCAACACACTCTGCTCTTCAGCAACCAAACGAACCCCTTGGGCTTCGATCAGCGAAGAACGTGTTTTCGCGTCACTCGATGCGTTAGGTGATCGAACCACTCGTCGGCTGGAAGTGACGCCGGCATGCTCGGCGGTGCTGCCACTGGTGTGCCCAGAAATCGAATTCCCCGACAACGGTTGACTGGAATTCCGAGGTTGGCTGGAAGTCTGACGTTGATCAAAAATCACCTGACCGCCAGCAACTTGATAAGAACCGGAGGCATCGCTCAATCGAGCTTGCTGTGATGAAGAGTCAGGTGCAATTCGAATTTGCAATGCATCCTGTGGCGCATTCAACCGCAACTCCTGCGAGGTGTTTTCGGTCTGGCGATCACGATCGGGCAGAGCCGGGCGAGGAGCTGGCAGCAAACGTAAATGAACAGGCGTTCGCTCCGTGATTCTCGCTGCGGACTGCAGAACTGAAGCATTTGATTCGCCAGCGGCGGGAACGTCGGCAGCAAGCGTCAAACCGCCTGCGGGCGAAGCCACCTTCCCAGCCTTGTGCAACAGCGACGGCTCCGGCAGCGAGACCGCGCTGAGAGAGTTCGGCAGCGCAAACGGATGTGTCACTCGCGGATTCACCTGGGAAGTGCCAGGTTCATCTGCCCAAGTCAATGCGCAGTCTGATGTGCAGAGCGAAGCGGCGAACAACAAAGCTCCGCAGAAGGTTGCGATACGATCGAAAGGCATACACCGTCCCCCTGCAGCGGACGAAAACACCGCCTGATCGAAAAAGTCATCACAATCGTTATCGGCCTCTGGAGCACGAAGTGACAGTTTTTTTGAAACAGAATGCTGAAGAATCCCCACTCCCGGCGGGAACCGAATCCCAGCGAGAGCAGGGCAAACGAGAGTAGGCGGGATGAGAGAACACTGCCTGTATCCACTCTGCCTGAATTCAAAACGGGCAAACCTGAGCTCAAGACGAAGAATATCGGATCCTCACATCCCGTAGCGATCCTTCAGGCAACGCCGGTGCGTGTCAGCGAGTTCAGCTCTCGCGAGCTGACCCGATTGAGCGGCAGCCCAAGCAATCCGCTCAAGAAGAGTCGCATACATCAGAATAGAATCAATTCCCACGTCCCAGGCTGCCGCAGCCAAGCAGTGGTGCGTTTGGCGCCATTCGTCATCTTGCTCGTAACCTGACGCCCGCTCCAACCAATACTCAGTCACCTGCATGCGACGTTGACGAACGTCCGGACCAGTCATGGAACGGTAATAATTTGATTCAGCGATGCGATCCGGGAACAGATGATGAAGCCGTGAAACTGAAAACTTGGCAAATTCGTTCGACTGCCAGTGCGTCTCGAGCCGTGTCGATTGATCGGTAAACACAGAGCAATTCGCGCCGCTCTGATAGAAGCCCGCCGCCCTCGTGGAATCCCCTCGCCGTTCGATGGCATAACCAGCTAGATCCCAGCCCCAAGCCAAATCGGGGGCAAGATCTGTAATGCGTTGAGCATGCGTGGAAACCAGATCCCAACCCTGCCGCCCTTCCAACTGAATCCCCTCCCGCTCCAAACACTCCCGTTGAACCTCTGGCATGCGGTCCAAATCGAACAGCCACTCCGCCAATAAATTCGAATCCACTTGGCCAGTCAGTGACTCGACGATCCGGTCACGATCTGGATGCGTCAACTGATCGACCATCAATTCACAACGCACTGCGACCTCGGCCAAGCCGAAACGCAACAATTCACTGGCGAGCATCTCTCCTGGCAAGTTGTTATCAAGCAGATCCCGCGCGGCCGGGGGCAAATGCTCACAAGCCCAGCTCAGCAATCGATCTTGTGGAAGCAGATCGGTATTGGGCCTTGGGTCCTCAGCCGGCTCAGCATGGCGACGCGACGGACCTGGCAAGCGGTCGATCACAGCATCCATCAGGATGGCCTCTGGCAAGCTCGTCCCCCAAGGGATCCAATCACCACCACCGTGGTACCACTGGACAATTTGATCGAATTGTCCTTCCCCATTGATCTGCATACAGAGCCAATCGCCGGCGTTATTACCGACCAGCGGCACGAGATCACAATGCATCAATCCGGGCCAGATAGATTCCGGCGCGGGCTCCAACAGCTCTTTCGGCGAAATGGCTTTGCCGTACTCCGCACGTCCACGCTCACGCCAAATTTCACTGTCCCACCAATCAGCCAGTGAATCGGGCAGAACGCACCGAAATCGATCAGCAATCTGACTAGACCACGACCTCCGATTCGATGCGTTTGGTTCGGACAAAAGAGACTGATGCGGGATCGAGACAAGAAATCGGAAACGCTGCGTTGTGCCGAACCCTGCCCGACGACCGCCGCATCCCACTAGGCTACCGCTAAGCATTCCACCGTTACAGGGCAAACCCTTCAACAGACTTGGGAATTTGTTCGGCGTTGGCGGCGAATGCCCGAAAGCACCACTGCTAGCACCCCCACGGTCAGCGGGTTGACCACCCATCGAGGTATGCCCAAAAGGGCTTCGGAGAAATTAGCCCGAGCTAGATCGAGTACCGAATCTGCTGTCGTGCGTGAGGAGGATCCCAGGAATGATCAATCACTCCGTCGTCAGAAACAACCGTTCGGCAACAACTGGGGAGATAAAAAATGGAAGACTCGTTGTCTGCCATTGTGAAGTGCAATCGTCGAAAAGGCGGCCCCAACTGGATGCGTCGTGATGAGAGTGCCGACGCCCGACGATTCTAAACTTTCTCAATGGAGGGCTGCGTTGGCGGGGTAACCAAACCTGCTAGCTCATGCAAATACGTCTGAAATTGGTCAATAAGACCACATCGCATGGAAGCGGAGGTTGCTATCAACAAACACTCGAGTTGCTCCATTCCATCCACCAGCTGACTGAGTTCGTAAAAGCACTCGGCAGCCTGCATCAATTGATCGGCTTGAAGAAAACATTCCGCAGCATTTCTTAGCTGACAAATTTTCTCGTCGCCACTCAGGTGTTCGATCACTCGTCCGTACCAGCGTCCAGCTTCTGCCTTCGCTCCTCGTCGATCCGCATCCTCGGCAGCCTGGATTGCATAAACCACGGCTCGACCGGGCTGCGAGGCCTCGAACAAATGCCCAGCGATGCGAGTCGAGTTTCTTTCGGGCCGCTCTTGACGGATCAGCAGCGCTGCCCAAATCGAGTGAGATTCTCGTTTTTCTTGCTTACTGAGTGTCTTGATTAGTTCACCGGCGACTCGGTCATGATAAACGGAGATGCATTCACCACCTGTCGCCTCATCAACCACCAATCTCTGTCGAACCAACTCCGTCACCACAGCATCAACGGCGTCTCCCAACTTCGTCAATTCGCCGAGTTGCTCAATCGACACCTTTCCACCCGCAGTTACGATCAACAGCAAGACGCGTTTCGCTTCTTGGCTCAATCGCTCGGCTCGCTGCTGCCACAATCGATGGAGTGATGAAAGATCAGCCGTTTCGGAAGTTTCGCCGACGGCCATCGTGTGCAGTGCTCCGCCAGGACGAAATTCTTCGGCCAGCTCTTCTAACCGAGATGGGCTTCCACCCGTCAAGTGGGCTAGGCGTCGCAACATCACACAGGACACCGACAATTTCCAACGCTTGGCCGCATTCTCGAGGATCTCAACCGAATCGGATTCGGTCAGTGGATTGAGGTGCAGGTAACACGATGCGGGAACACGATGTGGATCCTGTCGATCTCTCGAGAGAGTGATGATCCCCAATCCAACATCACTTAGAGATGACTGCAGATGATCCAACAAACGACGGCTATCGAGATCAGCCCACTGCGAGTTGTCAACCACTAAAAACGTGGGCCCCACTTGCCGCATTTGTTCACTGAATCGTGCAGCCGCCTCCAAAACATCCCAAGATTGATTCACTTGGCTGGCAGGCGGCAGACACATGGTCGGTTCCAGCACATTTTTCAGCACCGGAAACACATTTTGGAGGGTGTTCACACTCACAGGATCCAACTGCATGCGTTCGCGATCACCCTTTAAATAACGATGGGCAATGCCGTCACATAATTGGTCAAAAGCCTGCAGCGGCTGATCTTCTCGAACTTGACATCGCGCGACAAAAACTTGGCCCCAATGCTTTGATTCGATGTAACGGATGATCTCTTCGACAAATCGACTCTTCCCAATCCCCGAGTCGCCTGTCACATGGAGCCGACCCGTCTCTCCGGAAAAGACCTTGTCAACCCAAGCCAACGCTTGCTGATTTTCAGCGTCACGTCCCAGCGTAGGAGATTCGATCGACCAAGGAATCTGCTGTGTGGGCGGTAGTCCAAGCCGAGCCAACCTCATCGCAGTGGGCCGCTCGGAAGGATGTCGATCTAGCATCTCACGACAGGTTTCACGAAGAATCTCAGGGACCGAATCAGGCAGATCTTCAATCGCTTCCACAATGCGATTGGTATCATGCAACTGGCTTTCCTCGCTGCGTTGCAAATCAACATTCTGGCTGACGGATTGCCTTTCCAGCATCCGAAGTGTGTCCAGCAGCACGATCCCCAAACTGAAAACATCTCCAGCTGGCAAATATTTTTGACTCCAGATCACCTCAGGCGCAATGTAGTGAGGCGTTCCGAGAAGAAACCCCCGCGTCTCGATGGTGGCGTGATCCATTTCATAGGCGTCCACCAACCCGTAATCGATGACGCGACCACAACCAAGTCGGTCCACCATCAGATTCTCTGGCTTGATGTCACGGTGAACCCAGCCGCCTGCGTGCATGGCAGCTAGCCCCGCGGAATAGTCGCGTATTAACGTCAGCAGCCGCTGGTAAGCCTCATCCCGCGGCAGCTTAGTCAGTTCTTCGCGAGCCAACTGCAGCGTCTGACCGTCCACCTCCTCCATCGACAAAGCGACGTAAGCGCCGAGCTGATGAATCCGATCCACGCGGGCAAGATTAGGATGATCAAAAGTCATCATCCTTCGAAATCCAAGCTTGTTCCGCAGCAAGTCGTCCGGTTGCTGTCCCCGGAGAAGTTTGAGAGCGCAGCGACGGTGGCTCTGAAGATCCCGGGCGCGAAAAACGAACCCGCTGCTACCCAAACCCAGTCGAGCTTCGAGAGTGAAATCGCCTAACTGGTCGCCGACCTTCCACGGAGAAGGCTGACGAATGCTGGAGCCGCCTAGCGTCTCCTTATCATTCTGCCAACGAAACGCGGTTTCCTCGTTCGGATTGCGAAGTCGCTCGTCGTCGCTCATGTTGCCCAGCCTGCCCATACGAATTCACCCCGATAGGTCGTCAGGTAACGAGATGGCATTGTAACAGGGTCGGTTCAAACCCTGCGCATTGTTCAGGAAAATCGGACAAAGTAGCAGCGACCCTGGGTGGTACCCGCTCCACTCGGCAGGCGGTATTACGCCTCCAAGAGGACGTTTTCCGGTCACTCTGCGGCTGCAGCTGCAAGATTCCAGTAGCTGCATTCCCCGTATGGGGATCGCAAAAACATCTGCTGATCAGGCGATTGCAAAATACAGATAAATCGCAACGACCACCGCTGCCAGCGTGGCTCCCACGGGTACGGCCGGTTTCCATCGATCCATCGGAATCGGTGCGGCAGTCGTCTGCTCATCCTGCTCCGCACTCAGCTCGCGCGGCGATACGATCGACGCGAGGCACATCAGTCCGACCAAGACAGCAAAGACAATCCCCAAGAAATGGAATTCGTGGACCTGATCAACGAAACTACCAAACACAAAATAGCCGAGAGCAATCGTCGCAAATCCTGCAAAGAGGGCGAGGTTCGCGGCCCATGCTGGCACGCGGCGATTGAGCATGCCCATCAACACGACAGAGAAAATTGGGATGAAGTACAGACCATTCATTTTTTGCAAGTAGCCAAAAATACTGTCTTGCCCCGCCAGCAATGGCGCAACGGTCATCGCGACAACCGCGATCGCCGTCCCGAACCACTGTCCACTCTTAACCACCGTACGTTCGTCCGCGTCGGGCCGCAGGTAGCGACGAAAGATCCCCAAGCTGAATAGCGTTGCAGTCGCATTCAAAGCCGAGTTAAAGGAACTGAGAATCGCACCGACCATGACTGCCGCGAAGAAGCCTGCGAACTGCATGGGAAGAACTTTCCGAACCAAGACGCCATACGATCGATCCGCTTTTCTCGATTGCACTTCCTCTGCAAGCCAAACCTCAGGCTCCTTGCCTGCGAGCCCCTCCTCACCCTGTTCGTCCATCATCTCTGCGAGGGCGTCTTCCGCACCACTTAAGAAATTTGCTTCTGCAGTGGCCTCGAAAAGTGTTCCCTGTTGATCCAGATAAAATGCCATCATCCCTGGCAACACCAGGATCATCGGCGCCAAGACTTTAAACATGGCCGCCAGCAGTACCCCCTTTTGACCCTCAGCCAACGATCGTGCAGCGAATGTCCGCTGGATGATCTGCTGGTTAGTTGTCCAATAAAAAAGGTTCAACAAAGCCACGCCAGTAAACAGGGTTGGCCAGGGAACGGAAGATTCGCTACTGCCAAGCGAATTAAACTTTTCGGGATTCGCGTCACGCATTTCACGCCACCCGCCCATGGCATCGCCATCACCAACCAATTGCAGCCCCAACCACATGATCATCAATCCACCAATCAGTAGCCCAAAGCCGTTGATCGTGTCGCTGATGGCGACTGTCCGCAGTCCTCCAAAAATGGCATAGATCGAGCCGATGATCCCGATCATCCACACAACAATCCAAAGCAAGGCTTGATCGCTTTCAATTCCGGTGATCCCTTGTAGATCCAAGATGCCACTCAATCCTCGGGCACCCGTGTAGAGAATGATTGGCAACAAGATTGCAGCGTAAGCGATGATAAAGATCGCATTCGTGATCGCCCGCGTCGTGTCATCAAATCGTCCTGCCAAATATTCCGGAATGGTGGTGATCCCGCGTGCCAGATAGCGAGGCAAGAAGAAGATCGCCATCAACACGAGAGACAAACCCGCAATGACCTCCCAAGCCATCACCGCCAATCCATCGCGAAACGCTGCTCCGTTGAGTCCAACCAATTGCTCCGTGGAGAGGTTCGTCAACAGCAACGAACCAGCGATCACACCTGCGGTTAATGACCTGCCCGCCAAAAAGTAACCATCCGCTGAGGCATGCTCCTTGCCTCGCACAATCCAGAACGTCAGAAGGCCAACTAGCCCGGTAAAAAACGCAAACGAAAGGATAGTGAGCATAAGTCAGCTAACGAAAGAAAAAGGAATACAGAAAATTACAAAGAGAACGAATGGACTGCGACTCGATGATCAGAGCGAGATCGACTTGCCACCTTCGATGTCGCTTTGCCGGCACGCATCGAGCACCCGCTGTGTTTTCATTGCGAGATCGGGGTAAAGCGGATCAAGCTGCTTGGAAAGATGAATCTCGCCTAGCCGCCGAACCATGTTGACCTCGGAAGAATTGGCCTCGCCCGAGGCATATTCCGCGACCGCCTTGCGAGTACTGTTTCGACGAAAGTTCCAACGACAGTTGTCAATCTCAAGTGCATGCTGATGTGTCGACCAGCTTGCTTCGGCGTCATAGAACGGCAAAACAAAGTCATCGACGGTCAAATACCCCTGGTCCCCAGACAACAACACTGTCTGCTGGTTGTCGGTCAAAAAGGAACAATAGAAGGTGGCCGAAATCTCATTGGGAAACCGCAACTCAGCTGAAAATTCGCCGGGTACCGAGCCCGCAGACTGGTCACCCTGTAACGCGGTAATGGTTCGAGCGGATACTTCGGTCGGCATTTGAAGACCTGCTGCCCAAAGCGTCATCCGAATGCAGTACCAGCCAAGATCTCCTAGACAACCGTGTGGTTCAAGGACCGAGTCCGTTCGGATATTTGACTGTTGGAAAGAACGGTCGCCGCTGAAGGAAAAATGTGTACAGATGCGACGAAGTTTCCCGATCGAATCGCCCGAGGCTAAATCTCGACGAATTTCGGCCAAGCGTCGGCTGTGATCAAACATCACGCCATCCATGAATTGAACACCTGATTGTTGGCAGGCATCCAAGATCTGCTGAACCTCTTGCTCGTTGACTGCGGCAGGTTTCTCGCACAACAGGTGCTTGCCCGCTTTAGCAGCAGCAAGACACCACTCTGTACGAATCCCTGTCGGCAGCGGGATATAGATGGCGTCGACATCATCCCGCGCAATCAGCTCTTCATATGACCCCACTGCCGCGACCGGCTCCATCGGCGGAACCTCACGACTGCATTCATCCACGAACGCCTGAGCTCGCTCTTTGGTACGACTAGCAACGCAGGAAACACGCCCATTTCCACTTAGGTGAATGGCTTTCCAATTCTTGCGAGCAATGGCTGCGCTGCTAAGAAACCCCCATCGACAAGTCGACTCACTCATCCCGTTGACCTCATCATGCTGCTGGTAGGACTTTCCAGTCCAATAAAACACTGCAACACAATAGCAGAGATTCACGTCGTTGAGGCCGGCGTGAAGCCTGCGAACGATCCAAAAACATCCGGGGCGGCGTTGAAAAGCCGTTGTTAGTGAGGATCAAACATCGTCACGGTTCGAAGCAAAGTCCCAACCCGCAAATCGGCAGCGGGTGGGCGAATCGCAATCACTTCGACCAAGCTGACACGGTCTCCCACTTTCATCATGTGTGTTTCCCCGTCAATTTGCAGCAGCACACAAGGCCGATGAACATCGGCGAAACCTAAGATGTGGACGGCGACCTCCTCTGCCGTCGGCGGTCGCACGACCCCGATTTCCCGGGGCTCACTGGCCTGCATAGCGAACGCAAATGGATCATCCCGGCTGGGGTAAGGCGTTGAATACGCAACTTCTTCAACTTCCACGACAGGGGCGTCTGATTCCAACTCATCAGGTTGAGCCGTCGTCGCCTTGACCGCTTTTTGCAGCTTGGCGATCGTCTCTGGTTCAATCCCGCAGCCTGAGCAGAAAATGGCCGCGAGTAGCGGAAGCGCCCATTTTGCCGATCTGATCATCGTCCGTTTTCCATAGCAAGACTCAAACTACTACCTACGTGAAGAGCTTAGGTCTCAATCTTAGCCGGGGCCAATCATGGTTCAGAATGATCGGATCGTCCGGATGATCCGCCCTGAGATTGCCACCAGACGCCTTAGATTGATCCAATCGAATTCGATCGGTTGTTCAAACCACTCCCTAAACTACAACTATTGGGTCGGGGTTGTGTTTAAACGGTGATCGGAAAACGCAATGGCTCCCTTACGAGATACTTGTGCCTGCTTGCGAAAGAAGCAGTTCCAAAACCAGCCACGCAAATTGGCTGTTTTGCTCAGCCCCCGAAGACTCATTCCTTCACTGAACGCTCTTCTACAAATCAAGATACTGCCCGATGAAAATCTGTTGCATTGGCGCTGGATATGTTGGCGGCCCAACGATGGCGATGATCGCCAAGCAGTGCCCCGAGATTCCTGTTCACGTTGTCGATATGAATCAAGAGCGAATCGACGCTTGGAACTCGGACCAACTGCCAATCTATGAGCCCGGCCTCGATGAGATCGTGCGTGAGGCTCGCGGCCGAAACTTGACCTTCAGCACTCAGGTCGACCAAGCGATCGCCGAAGCGGATATGATTTTCATCTCCGTCAACACCCCGACCAAAACCTTCGGGATGGGTGCTGGACGAGCTGCTAATTTAGAGTTCATCGAAAAGTGCGCCCGCCAAATCGCTCGTAACTCGAACGGCCACAAAATCGTCGTCGAGAAATCGACGTTGCCCGTGCGAACTGCCGAGGCGGTCAAACGAATTCTCAGCAGTGAAGGGAGTGGGGCGACGTTTGACGTACTCAGCAATCCAGAATTCTTGGCAGAAGGCACTGCGATCGATGATCTCCTTAACCCAGACAGAGTTCTGATCGGTGGCGAATCAAAAACAGCAATCGATACCTTATGCGAAGTCTACGCGAACTGGATCGAACGCGACTGCATCCTAACGACGAATCTCTGGAGCAGCGAACTTTCCAAGTTAACTGCCAACGCATTCTTAGCGCAGCGGGTTTCATCCATCAATGCGATTTCGGCACTTTGCGAAGCGACCGGCGCGGATGTTGACGAAGTCGCTCGGGCGATTGGAACCGATTCAAGAATTGGACCGAAATTTCTAAAGTCATCTGTCGGTTTCGGTGGCAGCTGCTTTCAAAAAGATATCCTTAATCTTGTTTACCTATGCGAACACTTCGGGCTCGATGAAGTCGCGGCCTACTGGGAACAAGTGGTCATAATGAACGACCACCAGAAGACTCGCTTTAGTGAACGCATTGTGAAGACAATGTTCAACACAGTTTCGAACAAGAAACTAGCGATCTGGGGATTCGCTTTCAAAAAAGACACGAACGACACGCGTGAATCGGCCGCGATCTATATCTGCCGTGACCTTTTACGTGAACGGGCCCAGTTGACCATTCACGACCCCAAGGTTCCAGAAGCAACCATCCGTCGCGATCTGTTGGCGGCCTGCACCGATATGCGTGGGCACTTGAATGCGGATGACCGCGAATTGATCGAGAATAATGTGACGGTGGTCAAAGATTGCTACGAAGCGTCGCGTGATGCCCACGCGATCGCTGTCTTGACAGAGTGGGATGAGTTCAAGGGACTCGATTTCAACAAGATCTACGCATCGATGCATCGCCCCTCGTTTCTCTTCGACGGTCGAAATCTGCTCGATCATCAGGAACTGATGGAATGCGGTTTTGAAATCCATGCGATCGGAAAATCTCCTGAACGGCGGTCCAACATCTAAAACGGGGCCACGAAGCCTTGACGAGCCGTCGCGTGGAAACTCTTCCTTTCCGGCTGCCGTCGTTGACGAAATGCGATGGACCTGACAGGCTTGGCGAATGCCAATTCTCACCATCGAATCGACTTGTGACGAAACCGCTGCTGCCGTAATCGATGAAGACGGGCGGGTGCTTGGGGATTGCGTAGCAACCCAAGAATCACTGCACGAGCAATTCCGGGGAGTCGTGCCAGAGGTCGCTGCGAGAGCACACCTCGAACGAATCTTACCGGTGATTGACACGGCGATTCGCAAAGCTGGAATCTCGCCGCAATCGCTTTCGGCAATCGCGGTAGCCGATCGCCCCGGACTGGCAGGATCATTGCTGGTGGGAGTGACCGCTGCGAAGGCACTTTCGGTCGCATGGCAAAAACCACTTGTGGCGGTCAATCATCTCCATGCCCACCTCTACGCTTGTCAACTGGCCAGCGATGTTGACGTTTACCCTTGCGTTGGATTGATTGTCAGTGGAGGACACACCAGCCTTTACCACTGCGCAGGCCCGCTCGACCTTCGGTACCTCGGCGGAACCATCGATGACGCTGCCGGCGAAGCATTCGATAAAGTTGCTGCCATGTTGCAACTCGGGTTTCCTGGTGGACCAGCCGTTTCTCGGCTAGCCAGACAAGGAAACCGCACCGCCTATCAATTCCCCCGATCCATGATCCATGAGGATCACTTCAACTTTAGCTTCAGCGGACTCAAAACCGCTGTTCGTTATGCGATTGTTGGGCCTGGGCATCAAGACTTTTCACAGCTAAATCTGCCCGAAAACGAAAAAGCGAATCTGTGCGCGTCCTTTGAAGCGGCCGTCGTCGATATCCTGGTCGCCAAGTGTGTGCGTGCGATTGACGCGAATCAAAGCGACCGTTTGATTGTCGGCGGAGGGGTGGCTGCCAACGAATTCCTACGTGAGTCTCTAGAAACCGCCGCTAAAAATCACGATTTCGAACTGGTGATCGCGCCCCTTCACCTGTGTACCGATAACGCAGTGATGGGAGCCATCGCACTGGAAAAAATCAAACGAAACGAGTTTGCAAAACTCGATCTCGACATCACACCCGGGCTGCAAAGGGGCTTTTGACCAAAGATGCCCGACCTGATTCTGATCCCCACGCCAATGGAAAAAAACTTCGCACGAGGCGTGTTGGAAAATCACTTAACAGACTGGAAAATCCAAACCGTTGGATTCGGGTTGGTGGCAGCTGCTGCGACCACTAGTCGATGGATTCACCAGTACCAACCCGAACGCGTGCTGCTGCTCGGCATCGCGGGAAGCTACCACGAACACCGCTGCCCCGTTGCGACAGCGGCCCGATTTGATGAAGTCATTTGCGACGGGATTGGCGTCGGAACCGGATCGCATTTCCGCAGCGCTGGACAAATGGGCTGGGACCAATGGCATGCCGATTCATCGGGATCGCGGATCGGAGACAGCATTGCCTTACCGGTCGGCCCCTTCGCAGACTTACCCTCGGCCGGCGGGTTGTTGAGTGTTTGCGCCGCCTCAGAGAATAACGATCAGGCGGTGCAGCGACGAACGCGATATCCAAATGCTGTCGTAGAGGACATGGAAGGGTTTGGGGTCGCTGTTGCCACGACGCTGGCCTCCATACCGCTGCAAGTTGTGCGCGGTATCTCGAATCTGGCCGGGGATCGAGATCTCGCAAACTGGAAAATCGAGGAAGCACTCAAAGCGGCCTGTGACATCGCAATCCAACTTGCACAACGCCCGTGGTGAAAGACCTCATCTGTAAACTCACTTTTCCTTCGTGATCCGTTTCGCTTTTGTTTGCAAGTTTGTCATGACAGACCACCAGATTCATCTTGCCATCTCCACTTGTCCAAATGACACGTTTGCCTTTCACGCCTTAATGCAGCGAAAGGTCGATTGGCGGGGGATCGATTTCAAGATTGATCTATTGGACATCCAACAACTGAATCAAGGACTCTTTGCTGGCCGCTTCGATGTCGCCAAGACAAGCTTTCACGCTGCCTTATTACTCGCAGACCAAGTGATCGTTTTGCCCTCTGGATCCGCTTTGGGCTACGGCGTCGGCCCCCTTCTGTTGGCTGCCCAGAAAGATACTACACCGACCGATCAGGCTCAGTTAACACTTTGCCCAGGAGAACACACCACCGCAGCATTCCTGTTCGCTTTGTTCCACCCCCAAACCACTCGCATCGAACAATGCGTTTTCTCCGACATTATGCCGCGACTGCAAGGGTCAACGGCTGACTTTGGAGTCTGTATCCACGAAGGAAGATTCACTTGGCAACAACAAGACCTCTTTCGCGTGGAAGATCTGGGTGAGCGGTGGGAGGAAGTCACGAACACACCCCTACCACTCGGGGGCTTGGTCGCCAGACAAGAACTCCCCACGGAAGTCATCTCGCGAGTTCAGCAAGTCATTCGTGAGTCACTGGAACACAGCCTAGCCGACCCGAGCGATGCTCTCGAAACGATGCGTTTTTATGCACAAGAGATGGATGACAGCGTAATGATGCAACATGTCGAACTGTACGTGAATGAATGGACGCTCGATCTTGGCCAAACGGGCCGCGGGGCGTTGGACAAGTTATCCCGACTGGCGAACAGCGTTGGAATCGGCGGCGGGCAGGCACTACGGGTTTTCTAGCTTCAAACGCGGCAACGATTCGAAGGGCCTACGTTTGGAGGCACCGCTTGAAGTTGATCAAGAGCACTCGCTGGCCTGAATGCTGGACCTCAAGAATGGGGCCTGTAACCCACAAAAAAACCCCGCAGATTGTTATCTGCGGGGCTGGGTCCGTCTGTTCCGACAGGGAGGCCTATTCGCGTGGGCGAATCGCTCCGGTCAATCCGCTGTAGTCGACTCGGTCAGTGGTGTGCCACAGTGGCTGTCCCAGCTCGACGCGGCGGCGTAGCACTTCGATCTTGTCGGCGCTGCCGGCTGGGGCATCGGTGGCGGTGAATTTCTCATCCCGCTGGGGGACAAAGTCTTCGTCGTGACCGTACCGCAAGATGGCTTCAAAGACGTTCTTGCACTGGCTCATAAATCTAACAATCCGGGGTAAATAAATCGCTGGATACGCCGGGTCCGCCAGCGTTCCTAAAATCAGTTCGGCGTGGAACTATCCCTCGTCCACTTAAAAACAACGCTGTGATTATTAACGCGAGCAGTCAAGAGTCAAGAAAAATGTCGTCGCTCCAAGGCCCCCACAGCCCCTTGATGCGGTTTCTGAGCCATCGGTCAGGAAGGGCACCAGACACGCTGAATCCGGGAAAAAACAGGTTCCAAACGAAGCACACAGATTCCCGGTCTCGTCAAGGGGGGAATCCGCCACACTGCCATCGACTCAAGGGGGAATCGGCCCCTTGACAAAGCCCCCCCATCATGATCGTCGCACGCCCCCTCGTTTCTCTATCCATGCAACCTTCTCGGCGAAAGTCGCTCACTACGGTAGGTTGAACAGTCTGCAAAAAGCCAGATTTTTTTTTCCCAACTTTGACATTTCACCACTTCCTGGACCACCGCAATGTGGATTCAACGATCCGTCCAACTGCCAGCTGCCCGCCGAGGCTTTCATTTGATCACCCACGATATCCTTGACGCGATCCCCGAATTGGCCGCCGTCAAAGTGGGGCTGATCAACCTTTTCATCCAGCACACCAGTGCCTCCCTGACGATTAACGAGAATGCAGACCCAGATGTGCGTATCGACTTTGAGACAGCCATGAATCATGCCGTGCCTGAATCGCTGCCGTACGTTCATACGCTTGAGGGGCCTGATGACATGCCGGCCCACGTCAAAGCTTCGATGATGGGGGTCAGCCTGACGATTCCCATTTCAGATGGGCGGCTTCAGCTCGGGACGTGGCAGGGGATCTACCTCTGCGAGCACCGCAACCATGGCGGCAGCCGCAGGGTCGTCATCACCGTTCAAGGTGAGTCTGGCGGGGGCGAAACGTGATTCTGTCCACATGATACCGATGACAAGTCGTGCAATTGTCACCCGCTGCTTGCGGAACGTGACAAGCCGCACAAGCCTGCTTCGCAAGAGGCAAAAAGCCGTGGTGATTCGCAGCAACACCAACCGATTCAAGACCCGACAAACGCCCCGGCCAAGAATCGGATTCATTGGATGACAACCACTGGGCCTTTGCTGACTGGGCCTCCAGCGATTGGTCAGCTGGCTGCAACGGGCCTGCTGGCAGAGCGTGGCAATGGCGACAATCGGCCAGCTCGGCAACGTTCAAATGAGCACGATGCGAAAATTTGGTTAATTGATCCCGTCGGCCAACCTGTTTGCGACTCCGCCACGTTGGAATCCCCGACACCGCGCCCGGGTGACATTCCAAGCAGGCCCGAACCGCCGGCCTCTGCATCAATTGAGATCGTGTTCGATCCGCAGGCGCGACCTGGCTGATCAATTCGATCACCGACCTCAAAACAGGATCGTCGTGCCCCCCCCGCGGTAGTGAACCGCCATTCGCAACTCATCTAAATACCAGCCACCCGCCGGTATCAATCGCTCGGCATCGAAGCGATTTTTGAGTGGGGAGGTCACCCTCGATGACTCTGCCAAGGAGGAATCCTGCGACAGCAAATCATCTCCCAGCAAATCATCTCCCAGCAAATCATCTCCCAGCAAATCATCTCCCAGCAAATCATCTCCCAGCAAATCATCT
>JAQWPZ010000325.1 GCA_029245125.1 Rubripirellula sp. | reverse complement strand
GACTTGCGATTTGGAACAAGTTTGCAAAGAGAATCGCTTCGAGACGACTTCACTGCCGTTGTAAAAGAGCTTGCAAGACTTTGAATCGAACACCCGCATCGAATGAAATTGTTGGGTGTTGTTAGTCCACAAAAAAACGAGAGATCCCGGCCACGACGATTGCGAAACTCATTTTCGCGATCGATCTAAGAATCTCTCGTTAAGGCAGTTGTAGAGAGTTCTTTTTGCGAGTCAATAGCGACCACTACCCATCCCAAGACTTTTCTTCCACTCGACGAGCTTGATTTGCGGATTGACTGACGGTCAACGCGTGTACCGATTATGTTGAGACAGAGTTTTTAAACTCTCGTATACAAGTGCGTGTTCAGCGACCTCGCGTGTCGGCGATAACGATGAATCATTTACTTCAACCAGAGCCACATCATCACTATTACTTTGTCACGGGCCGCTTGGCTGAAGCGTCCGTTCGACAAATCGTGGCTGCGCTCGCCGAGCGATACGAGTTTGCCTATTCGATTGGCGTCATGCCGATCACGGTTGCTGCACTGATGACACCACGTTGGCTGCGCCGCCATCTGGAAATACCTGCAGAGGCAACCCACATCATCGTGCCAGGATATTGCGATAGCGATCAACCTCTACTGTCCGAATCATCGGATTTACCAGTCATTTACGGACCGAAAGACTGCCGGCAGTTACCCGAGATGTTTGGTGACAGGTCGAGTGATCCCGACTTGAGTAAGTACCGGATTGAAATTTTGGCAGAGATCAATCATGTGCCGAGGTACTCCATTAACGAGGTGGTGAAGGTTGCCAGAGGTTTGATCGAAGACGGCGCAAACATCATCGATCTTGGGTGTGATCCAGCTTCGCCATGTGCAGAAATTGGTGACTACGTTGCTGCCTTAATGGATCACGGAATACCGCGAGTTTCGATTGATACATTTGACTCGAACGAGGCGCAGATGGCGATTGATCGGGGCGCGACTTTGGTTCTTTCAGTGAACTCAACGAATCGAATTCACGCGGTCGATTGGGGCTGCGAAGTTGTTGCCATTCCCGATAGCCCAGGTGATAAAAAAAGTTTTCAAGAAACTGTAGACTTTTTGGCTTCACATCAAATTTCGATGCGGTTGGATCCCATTTTGGAACCAATCGGTGCTGGCCTAGTGAACAGTGTGATTCGGTATGCAGAAACCAGGCGTGATTTTCCTGATCACGCGATGATGATGGGGGTCGGAAACTTAACCGAGTTGAGTGATGTCGATTCGGCTGGCATTAATTTGTTGCTATTAGGCATCTGTGAAGAACTTGGCATCCAAAGTGTTCTCACAACGCAGGTAATCAATTGGGCGCGCACATCGGTTCGCGAGTGTGATCTGGCCAGGCGACTGGTTCATTACAGCGTTGCCCACGGTGTGCCCCCCAAGCGGTTGTCGGATCAATTAGTGATGCTTCGCGATGCAAAACTGCGGCCCTTTCCGCCTGAGGCACTCGAGTCGATGGCCCAGTCTCTAAAGGACAACAATTACCGTCTGTTTGCGCAGGACGATCAAATTCATTTGCTGGCAGCGAAGTTGCATCTGCAGAATGCCGATCCCTTTTTTCTGTTCGAGCAATTGCTGCAACAACCGTGCGCAGACAACGTCGATGCGGGACACGCGTTTTATCTTGGATTTGAAATGGCCAAAGCATCCATCGCCCTGCTGCTTGGCAAGCAATACGAGCAGGATCAAGCACTGCAATGGGGACAGTTGACGCAGCAAGAAGATCATCATCGGCTGCAGCGAAGCCGGAAATTACGCCGCTCCCCCAAATCGCAAGAGTGAGCCCGATCGCGGCGATCATGGGTTTGTGATATTCGTTGGCACTCCCTGCAGTTGCCTCGCTCTAACTTGTTTGGCAGTTCAGGCAATCTGCATCTGCATTAGGCAATCAGCCGAATTGTTCCGCGGGTTGAACCTTGCGATGATCGTGAGTTTCGATGCGCGATCACGCATTGCTCTGGACGCCGATTGCTCTGGACGCCGATTGCTCTGGACGCCGATTGCTCTGGACTCCAACCGTTTGAGGCGATGGCTTTCGAATCGCGAACGCCTTGCGATGAGTGGGTAAGTAGCTACAGCAATGTTTTTCCGTGGAAGGTTGCTGCTGTGGGGCCGAATGCCTGCTTCCCAGGAATCACGTTACTGCTGCCCAAGAACAATCGGTGGACTCCGACAACGAATAAGAATCGGTACACTATCCGATAGCATGCATCTATCTCGGGAAAATATCATGGATCACCACGGCCGCATTTTTGCGTTATCAACAATTCTGGCTTGCTTCAGCTTCAACGGCGATCTGATCACTTTGGCCGACGAGCCGAATGGAGAAGCCAAGCCGGTTCATACCAATCGATTGGCGAAAGAGTCGAGTCCGTACTTACTTCAGCACGCCCACAACCCGGTCGACTGGTATCCATGGGGCGAAGAGGCGTTCGCGAAGGCTCGTCGAGAAGGCAAGTTGGTCTTCTTATCCGTTGGCTATGCGGCCTGCCACTGGTGCCATGTGATGGAACGAGAATCATTCATGGATGAAGAAATTGCCAAAGTCATGAACGAGAAATTCGTCTGCATCAAAGTCGATCGTGAAGAGCGACCTGATGTTGATCAAATTTACATGACGGCGGTGCAACTTATCAGCGGCCAGGGGGGGTGGCCGATGTCGGTCTTTTTGCTGCCAGATGGGAGGCCCTTCTGGGGCGGTACCTATTTTCCCGCTCGCGATGGGGATCGTGGCGCATCGACTGGATTCATGTCGGTGCTCAATCAAATCGAACAAGTCTGGAAAGTCCAGCGTGACAAAGTAATCCAGCAAGCCGACACACTGACTTCTGCCATCAAGTCAACACAAACACCGAAAGCGGAAGCTGATCGAGGTGATGTTCTCGGTCCCGAGTTGGTGTTGGCGACGATGGCATCGTTGTTCGAGCAGTACGACCCTGTGCATGGTGGATTTGGAGTGGCACCTGGGCGACCGAAGTTTCCCGAAGCTTCCAACCTGATTTTTCTATTGGACCGGTCCCGACGTGAATCTGTGGGTGAAGCAAAACGTGCCGCTGCGCTAAGGATGCTTACCAAGACCTTGGATGGAATGATTAGTGGCGCGATGTACGATCACTTGGGAGGAGGCTTTCACCGTTACAGTGTCGATCAGCGATGGCAGATTCCGCATTTCGAAAAGATGCTCTACGACAACGGACAGTTAATGTCGATTTATGCGGAGGCCTTTGCTGAAACACAACGTGCCGAGTACCGGCATGTTGTGGAAGGAATTGGTGACTTTGTCATTCGCGAACTCCGTGCGTCTGGCGGCGGATTTTATAGTGCGCTGGATGCCGACAGTGAGGGAGAAGAAGGAAAGTTCTACCGATGGACCGCTGAAGAAATTGCAGATCTCAAAGGTGAACCCGGATTTGAGTTGGCGAGTGAAGTTTTTCATCTCCAAGGACCACCGAATTTTGAAGCAGAGTTCTACGCACCTGACCCTCGGCAAACGTTGACTTCCGCGGCACAGCAGCGTCAACTTGACTTTGAAACGTTGACGAACCGTTTGAAACCGCTTCGTACCAAAATGTTCGAAATTCGTCGTGGGCGGGAGCGGCCGATCACAGACGTCAAAATTCTTACCGCCTGGAATGGCTTGATGGTTCAAGGACTCGCAGACGCGGGGAGAATTTTGAATCGTCCCGACTACATCAAAGCGGCGGAGCAGGCTGCTGATTTCCTGTTAGCTCAACTTCGCCAAGAAGATGGGCGGATATTGAGATCGTTTGCCGCCGGAGAGGCAAAGCTGAATGGGTATGTGGATGATTATGCGTTTCTCGCTCGAGGTTTGCAGGCACTGCATCAGGCGACCGGGGAAGCCCGCTGGTTGAACCACACCCGAGACATTACCGACCAACAGATCAAGCGATTTTGGGACGCAGATGCGAACGGTTTCTTTTTCACCTCGAGTGATCACCCCGAGCTGATCGTACGGGTCAAAGATCCAGCCGATGGTGCGATCCCCGCTGGCAACAGTGTGTCGCTGGAGAACCTTCGCTACCTTGCCGAGCAAACGGGTGAAGCGAAATATCGGGAAGTCTATGAACAAACCCTGCAGTCGCTCGTGCCGCTGTTGAAGAAATCGCCGTCAGCAGCACCCAGAGCCGCGGCCGAGCTGGCCCACTACTTTGACCAACAGTGAACCCGCTCGACGTGATGCCAAGGCAAGATGCAGAAACAGGTGATGCGGAAGGCCGATACTCGATTTCACGTGATCCCGCGCTAAGACGCGGAATGCCAAGTTCATTGCGCCGCCGTTACGATCCTACTGAGGTGTGCCGGTAGCGGCGACGTAGGATGCAGCGTCTGGTTAGAACTGGTGACCCTGTCGCGGACCGTCCTTGGTGAGCGTGAGAATCTCGGGGCCATCCTCCGTCATCAAAATCGAATGCTCGAACTGTGCTGATGCGGAGCCATCTTTGGTTCGTACGGTCCAGCCGTCGGATTTGTCGCTCCGTGTGTATCGGCTTCCTGCGTTAATCATCGGTTCCACGGTAAAGCACATGCCGGGATAGAGCCGGTCGATGCGGCTTTGCCGGTTCGGGAAGTGCGGCACCGAAGGGTCGAGATGAAACTGTCGCCCTAGCCCATGGCCAACATACTCGCGAACGACTGTGAAGCCGCGTCCCTGAGCCTCCGGAACAACCGTCTCGCCGATCTTGCTGACGCTGCAGCCGGGACTCAGAGCATCGATTGCGAGATAAAGACAATCAAACGCGCACTGAGTGACCGACCGTTTATCTTCAGAAACCTCGCCGATCAGGAAAGTTTCACTCTGATCGCCATGCCAGCCATCGACCACCGTGGTGATATCAACATTGACGATGTCACCCTCTTTTAACCGGTAATCATCCGGAATTCCGTGACAGATAACGTCGTTGATGCTCGTGCAGCAACTTTTCGGGTAATTCTGGTAACCCAATGTGGCAGGTCTGTGCCCTTGGTCGATGGTCCAGCGATGAACCAGTTCATCGATCTCACCGGTGCTGATGCCAGCTTTGACATGGGGACGAACGTAGTCCATCAATTCTGCGTTTGCCTGTCCAGCTCGACGCATAGCATCTTGCTGGGCTTCGGACAAAATAAGTTTCTTTTGCTTCTTCAGCATGATGATTTCTTGGTATCAACCGAAGGAAAACGTTGCTCTGAGATCACCTACCCAAGAGATCTCAGCCTTCCTGTGGAGAGTAGAGCATGACAGCGCGGTCAGGTGATCCCGCGGTTTTTCCTAACAGATTAGGGAGAAGGAAACCGCCCGCGAAAGGATGGTACCAGTGCCAGCAGGGACAGGGTAGCTGCATTTGCTCCGTTTGGTCGCCAGTTTGGTCGGAAGATGCCGAGATCAAGTGATTTTTCGCCTCTCTCGGTCCACCTTCGTGCCCATTTTGGGAACCAACGAGGCCCGTAATGCCTCTCCCCCTTCGTTTGCCGCCGATTTTCTTGGGGGGAGGAACGGTTCGCCAAGGTACTAAAGTAATGAAACTCTCGGCAATCAGCGGCGGTAAGAAAGGATGCAGGAGCACGACCCAATCGCAGCAGGTAGGGTCGGATAGGTAGTTTCGGGGGCAGGAAAGTGTCTAAACAGGCAGAAACTAGCGGCGGTGCGAGGGGTTAGAAGTTTTGCAGCGACCTCTGCGCCATGCGAAGCGCCCGACTGGCCGGTTTTCTCATCGGTCAGAGGCGATTGGGTAATTACTATGGCAGTTCGGTATACAGCATTCAATTTCGACGCGGTTCTCAGCATGAAATCGATTTTTAATCTTTGTTTTGCGGCCCTAGCGGCTGCTTTGTTTTTCCCGATCGGGGGGGTTGCCCAGGATTCAGCACCTGCGGCAGCGGCCCAAGATTCGGCTGGATCTGGTCAGGAATCGGCCCCTGAATCGGCCCCTGAATCGGCACCGACTGCCTCGGCTACCCCTTCAACCGCCCCAGAGCAGGCCGCGGCTATTGAAGAAACAACCGTCGCTCCAACGCCGGTTGCTCCCGTCCGGCCAGCACCACCGGCTGAGCCTGCCTCGCCCGGCGACAAGCAACAGCTGCGGTTCAGCTTTGCCGGGACTGCTTGGCCCCAAGTTTTGGATTGGTTTGCGGAAGAGGCGGATCTCGCATTGCAGCTCGACCAGTCGCCTTCGGGGAGTTTCACCTTTTCGGACCCGACCCGAACGTACAGCATTCCGGAAGCCTTGGACGTCATCAACTTAACGCTGATGAAGAACGGATACACCTTGGTGCGTCGCGGTCGGATTCTGCAGGTGATCGACTTGGAGCTCGAGAACGCTGACAAAATGATCAGTGAGATTGCCGAACTCGTCGCCCCGGATCAGTTGGACGAACGGGGCAAGAGCGACGTAGTGAGCAGCGTTTTCCCACTCGGGAGCATGACCCCCACCGAGGCTCGCGAAGAGATTGCTCAAATGATTGGTCCATGGGGACGTGTGATCGTGCTCGACTCGGCTCGCCAAGTGAAGGTCACGGAGACGGCGGGAAAGTTGATCGCGATTCGCGACTTGTTAGATACCGCGTCGCGAGCCGACTCCAACGTGATCGAGATCGTTCTGGAGAATCGAGGCGCTGATGAGCTGCTCGAAATTGCTCGTCCACTACTCGGGTTAGAGGCAGGAGAGAATTCCGGGGATGACATTCGAATTTCAGTAGGGCTGTTTGGCGACCGCATCTATGCTGCTGGACTTCCGGGCAAGACCGGCTTGCTGGAAACGATCGTCGAGAAGGCAGACCAACCGCTTGACGTTCCCGATGGCGAAGAAGGTGCCGAAGTCGCCAAGCCTGTTTTTCAAACTCATACGGTTAGCTCGGCAGACATCACGACAGTGTTCGACGTGCTGCAAACCTTGCTCGCCGGCACGCCAGAAGCTCGCATTGCGATCGATCCAAAAACCAACGCGATTATTGCCTGGGCAAGGCCCGAAACCCACACGTTGATCAACACGACGGTCACAGAGATGGAAGGTACTGGGACCAGTTTCAAAGTGATCGATTTGCGAAGGCTCGACCCGACTCAAGCTCTGTTGACGATCAACAAATTCTTTGGTGTTTCCGAAGAGGGCGAGGGAGAAGGGCCAATTGTCGATGGTGACCCAGCGACCGGTAAGCTTTGGGTTCGGGGTACCGAAAGTGAAATCGCCCTGATCGAAAAACTGCTCAATGAATTGGAGGGTAGTGATTCGTTGGGTGGCTTAAGTGAGAAAGTACGTTTGCTCCCTTACAGCGGGCGTTCTGCTGAGAATGCACTCGAGCAAATCGAATCTTTATGGCCGGTGACCGGGCGAAAAAATCAAATTCGCACCTTCTCACCTAGTCGTGGAAATGGCGGATCCAACGGCACTGGTGGTGGCATTCCAGAGCGTCGCGTTCCGCGTCAGACAACCCCGCCGGCGAACACCCCTGCAGCGGACACTAGCGAGGCTTCGATTCAACCGCTTCAGCGTTATCACTTGGTCGTCGACCAGGATGAAACCAATTCAAGCGAGGCAACTTCGGCGGTGGCGGCGACCCCGCAAGATCCATCCTCGGTCCGCCTGAATGTGGAGGGGGCCGATATTGTCGTTCAAATGACGCCCGCAGGCATGCTGATAGCTTCGGAGGACACTGAGGCACTAGACGCCTTCCAGTCGTTGTTGGAATCGTTGGCAACCCCGTCAGGCGTGGCCTCGGACTTGCCCACCATCATCTGGTTGAAATACATCAAAGCCGATGTGGCGGCGGAACTGGTTGCCAAAGTACTCGGCGGAGGCGAAAGCTCGATCTCATCGGCAGTCGAATCGGTTGCCGGTGGGTTGGGCGGCGGAATGCTCGGCCTGCTCGGTGGTTTCGGTGGCGGTGGCGGGGAATCGACGGGCGCTCAATCGATCCTCACCAGTTCTGGATCGGTCAACATCGTGCCTGATCCTCGGCTCAACGCACTGATCATTCAAGCGAATCCGATCGACATGCAAATGATCGAATTGATTCTCGAAAAAGTTGATATCCAGGAGAGCCCTGAGGATATCGAAACGGTTGCCAAGCCCGCGTTGATCCCTGTGATCTATCAAGATGCCTCGGATGTCGCGACCGTTATCAAGTCGGTGTTCGCTGATCGGGTTTCAGGTGGCGAGGCGAGTCGTGGCGGTCGCGGCGGTGGCGGACAGCCATCACCCGAGGATTTCATCAACGCACTTCGTGGACGAGGTGGCCGCGGTGGTGGCGGCGGTGGTGGATCAGCAACGAGCGAGCCAGCCAAGATCAGTATCGCGGTCGACACCAAAAGCAATTCGTTGGTGGTGACGGCGACGCCCCAGGACTTCAAAGAAGTGCGAGAACTCGTCGAAGCTCTTGACTATAGCAGTCAACCGAGCGAGGAAGTGGTCGAGATCGCGCCCTTGCGTGGGGACGTAAATCCCCAAGTCATTAAGCTGGCGTTGGAGTCAATCTTGGGGCAGCAAACCGGTTCCACGAAAGAAGCTTCATCAACCAAAACACCGAGTAGCAGTAGCAGTAGTAGCACTCCACAAACAAGCACTGCCGACATCCAGCGTCGGATCGAAGCCTTCCGCGCTATGCGGGCTGGGGCTGGCGGTAGTTCTGGTTTTCGGGGCTTCGGTGGGGGTAGCCCTGGCGGTGGTGGTGGACGCGGCGGGCCGGGCGGCGGTGGACGCGGTGGGCCGAGCGGCGGCGGTCGCTAAGTTCGACACAAGCTTGGTCAATTCGGGCAGGAGATCGTGATGTTGGCCGCTGTGGTTTTGTCGGTTGATCGGATCAGTAGAGTTCGCTGGTGTCGCGTCGAGCCGAGCCGAACCGAACCGAACCGAACCGAACCGAACCGAACCGAGCGAGTGCGAGTGAGAAAGTTCCGTTACTGCAAGTTGGAGCAGTCGACGGGAAGACGTCAGGGTGAGTAAAGCGACTCGCCCACGTCGCGGAATGAACAACAGTAACAACAGACGGACTTGGCAAACGGACCAGGGTAGAAGGAGCCGGATTATGATCATGCACGCGGGTGAGATTTTACGCCGCCGTGGATTGCTCAGCGAAGAACAGCTCGAGCAAAGCCGCAGCAGCGATGCGACTAGCGTCGTACAGGCCGCGATTTCGCTTGGCTACGTCGAGGAGGGAGCCGCGCTTCGAGCCCTGGCTGAAGAAGTTGGCTTGGATTACGTCGATCTTCGCGAGACCGATATCGACCTCACGGCGCTGGAGGGGTTCCCGCAAAAACTGATCTATCGCCAATCGCTTTTCCCGATCGGCTTCGAGGATGATTCGATCATCGTCGCCACGTCCGATCCACTCGACCTTTACCCGTTGGATGAAGCCAGCGCTGCGACCGGAAAGAACATTATCCCGGTTGTTGCTGAACGGGACGAAATCGCTCGGCTGATGAATCGCCATCTCGGTGTGGGTAGCGAGACGGTCGAAAATCTTGTCGCCGCCAAGAGTGATGACGAAGTCGAGCTGCTTGAAAAGATTGAAACCGACGGCAGCGAACTGAGCGAAATGGCTCAGGAAGCCTCTGTCGTTCGGTTGGTCAATGAGATTTTGCTCGAAGCGATCCAGTCCCGCGCCAGTGACGTTCACATTGAAAGTCAATCGAAAGGGTTGGTGATCCGCTATCGAATCGACGGCATCCTCCACCCGCAGCCAACCCCACCCGAAATCAATCAGTTTCAGTCGGCGATCGTCAGCCGCCTGAAGATCATGGCAAAGTTAAACATCGCGGAAAAACGACTGCCACAGGATGGTCGCATCAAGCTCCGGGTGCATGGCCGAGAAGTCGATATCCGGATGAGCGTGATTCCGATGATTCACGGCGAAGGGATCGTGATGCGGATCCTTGATAAGTCCGCGATGGTTTTCAATCTGAAAGAGCTGGGCATGTCTCAGCATGTTTACGACGACTTCAGCAAGATCATTGAGTACCCGCACGGGATCGTTCTCGTGACCGGTCCGACTGGGTCTGGTAAAACCACGACGCTTTACAGCAGCCTGCTGCAAATCCAAAGTCCTGAAACCAAAATCATCACCACCGAGGATCCGGTTGAGTACCAGTTGGACGGTATCAATCAGATTCAAGTGCACTCGAAGATCGGTTTGACGTTCGCTCACACGCTTCGCAGTATTTTGCGGCATGACCCTGATGTCGTTCTGGTGGGTGAAATTCGTGACTTGGAAACGGCCGAGAATGCGATTCAAGCTTCGTTGACCGGTCACTTGGTCTTCAGCACACTGCACACCAACGATGCATCCGGGGCGTTTACGCGGATGAGTGATATGGGAGTCGAGCCATTCCTGGTCGCTGGCACCGTAGAAGCGGTGATGGCCCAGCGACTGTTGCGGCGACTGTGCGTGCATTGCAAGGAATCGTACCAGGCGAGCCGAGTGGATGTTCCAGACGATTTCCCTTGGGACGCGTTGGACGGCCGCCAGATCTTTCGCAGTGTTGGATGCCGTGAATGTCGCCACGTTGGCTACACCGGTCGAATGGGTATCTATGAATTGTTGACTGCGAACGATGAGATCCGAGAACTCGCGCTCAAGCGAACCAGTAGTTGGGAGATTCGGAAAGTTGCGGTCAAGTGTGGAATGAGAACCTTGCGAATGGATGCTTGGGATAAAGTTGTCACCGGAGATACGTCAGTGGATGAGGTACTTCGTGTCACCAAGGGTGAGGCGCTTTAGATGCCGACGTTCGCCTATACTGCTCGCGATCTGACGGGCAAACAAATCACCGGCACGGTCGACGCGACCGGGGAACGCGAAGCCGCTGCCCTACTGGCCGAGCGGTCTCTGTTTCCAGTGCAGGTCAGCGATGCAAGTCCTACCGCGTCGCGATCACTGTTTGGCAAACGCAAGAAAGTCAAAGGCCAGACGATGGCGATTTTCTATGCCCAAATGGCGTCGTTGCTGCGGGCGGGTGTGCCGATGATCCGTTCCCTGAACGTGCTCTCTGAGCAGAGTTCGGACGCGGTGCTCAAGGAAGTGATCCTTGAGATTCGTGGCCGCGTTGAAGAAGGTGAGCCGATCGGCGACTCGATGGCTCGCTACCCAGACGTGTTCAGTGACATGGCTTGCAACATGGTGCGAGCCGGTACTGAGGGTGGCTTTCTAGAGGACGCCCTCGACCGAGTCGGTACCTTCACCGAACTGCAAGAAGATCTCAAAGGTCGTACCATCAGCGCGATGGCTTACCCCATCTTTTTGTTCTCCGTTGGTACCGTTGTGCTCTCCGCACTGTTGGTGTTCTTCGTGCCGAAGTTTGACATGTTGTTTGATCGGTTGCGCCGCAACGATCAAATGCCAACCGCGACCGAATGGCTGCTAACGTTCAGTAATTTCTTGCAAAGCTACGGCTGGATTTTGTTGGTGGCAATCTTCGGCGGCTTGGTTTTCGCGAAAGTGAGGCTGGAGACCGACGCCGGGAAGGCGTTTGCCGACCGCGCCAAACTCAAGATCCCAGTGCTAGGGAATATCTTGATGAACCTTGCGGTCGCTCGGTTTTGTCGAGTGTTAGGGACGCTACTCGGAAACGGTGTGCCGATCCTCAAGTCATTGGAAATCAGTGGCACTGCGGCAGGAAATCGCTTGTTGCAGGATTCTGTTGCCGACGCCTCGGAGAACATCAAAGGTGGTGACTCACTCGCCGCACCGCTTCGCGCCAGTGGTCATTTTCCCGCTTCCGTTGTTGAGATGATTAGTGTCGGTGAGGAAAGTAATTCGCTCGACACGGTACTTCCGGATATCGCTGACTCATTGGAGAAAACGACATTCCGAAAACTCGATCTGTTTGTGCGTTTGCTTGAACCAATCATGTTGCTGGTCATGGCAATTCTTGTGCTTGGTGTCGTGATGGCGTTGCTGGTGCCAGTGCTCAAAAGCAGTACGACGCTTTAAGCCAACCCTTGGCTACGTTCGCACGATCGGGGGTGCGGGCGTTGCGGTTGTCGATGGATTCTCGCGTGGTCGCGTGCCATGCGTGTGGTTCTTTCCAGTGGGGTGCGTGGTGTGGGACGAGCACCGCCGGATCTAGATTCGCCCGCTGGGTGCTGTCGCAACTGGATCATTTCAGGTGAGTGGTCTTACCAGGGAAGAGCAAATGGTTGCGGCAACAACCGGGGAACCCGTGCTGCTCTAACCGTTGATCAGGCGATTGATTTGAGTCTTGTGCATCCCCAGTGCTGTGCCGATCCAATGCTTTTCCGCTGGGGCTGCTTCGGCAAATCAACAGGCACTGCGAGGGAAAGCGTTTTCCAAGTACCCGCGCATCGAACGCGTTGACGGAACTTGATCTTCGGCCTCGTTCCCTGTTGTCGACGATTTGGTTGTAGGTGGAGCGTTTGCTGGCGGCGAGAGTTGTTTCTGCCACACTGCTGAACCAATCTCGGCAGTCGACGGCGCGGTCGACTCAAAGCATTGTTGGAAAGCAGCCGGTTTTGGAAAGCAGCCGGGAGACTTTAGTGCGTGTTTGCGACCAACAGCCCGCGCAAGCAGCCGTGTTGGAAAAAGAAAATTAGTTTTTTTTCTTTGCAGATTCGATGCCGACAGGGCGTCTTGATTCGGCGATTGATCCGACTGAAATGTGCCAGCGAGGCGGCGACATTACTGGGGCAAAGCGATGCCACGCAACCCCGCCGGCACCCCCCGAGTGTAACAGAAAACTCGGTTCTTTGTCTCGTTATCTCGGCTGGAACATTCGGTTGCCAAAGTTGTTTCGCGGGCCATTACTGGACGTGGCGATTCAAGATTGCTGCCCGCTCGATCTTGGCCGAATGGAAGCCTGTCGAGTCAATGGATTCGCTAGACTCGCGTGTTTTACGCTCACTGCGCGTTTCACTACAGCTGTTTTGCAAGCCCGGGATGAAACGGAAATTCGTTAGCTCGCGATCGGGCACGCCCGTAGTATTTTTTGTTGGTTCTTTCTTGGGCAGGATTCTGTACCGATCGGTTGAATGCAATCCTGTCTTGGGACAGCCGTTGAATCGATCGGCTCAAGGTCGGAGGAAATGTAACGGGTGAGGCCCAACTCGACCGGGCCATCCTTACTGAATCTGCTGCCTGTGATTGCAGCGCAGTCGACTCTCGTTGGCACGGAAATTTCGGCAGCTTTAGAAGCAACAAATTGCCCCTGCGAAAAGTTGTTGAGTCGATGCCATTCAAATGGGATGCCAAAACAAGACATTCTGGCGACGACACAGAATCACGCCTGTCAGCATGCTCCATCCCTCTGTACGCCCTCTAAACGGAGCCTTAGGATCGTGCTCGTTGGTGATGCAGATCAGATCGAAAGCGGCGGAGGCAGTGCGACATCGATCGCGATGAAGCACCGCGGCAATCTGGTTAACGAAGTTCAGTTTTCTACGGCGTTCTGGGGGCGTGTGATGGGGGCATTCACACCTCGTGTCCCCCAGGACGCTTTTTTATTGACAGTCATGTGCCCACCCAGTCATGTGCCCACCTAGTCATGTGCCCACCCAGTCATGTGCCCGCCCAGTCATGTACCCGCCCAGTCATGTACCCGCCCGGCTGTTTTTAGCCATCGGTCTTGATTCGTGTTTGCCTGGTTGCAGATTCGGTGACCAGAGAATGCTGTTACTTGTCAGACTGCGTTGAAGCAGGCCGGCCAATTTCATCTGGATGAGCCATCCGACGCATGGTCATTTCATTGCATGGCTGTTTTGCAGGCGTGCGGCAGCCGCGAACCCATCCTGTGAAATCGAAACACAAACGGATCGTCTTGAGGTTGACGAGGCGGTTCAAGCAGCTCGGCAGCATTTGGGAGCCATCAAGCAGTGGTACCGAGAGGCTGGGCGGCACTTTCAGGTTCCCGTCTGCAGAGACTGGTGTTTCTGCGAACGTGCATAGCCAGCTAGGCGAACCGCTTTGCTCAGGAAGCTGGTCCTGATCGTGCACCGGGTGGGATTTCCTCGTTCCGTTTGCGTTTTTGCAGATACATCTTGATTGGCACCTCGCCAAATCGAAGGTGATCACGGAGGACGCCGATGAGGTAGCGTTGGTAGTCGTTACCAAATGCTTGCGGATCGCTGCAGATCAAGACGATGGTGGGCGGCTCGGTGGTGACCTGCGTCGCGTAATAGATCTTTGGTCGGCGATTCTGGTACAGCGGCGGTTCGTGCGCGTCGATCGCAGCCCGCAACACGCGGTTCAACACACCGGTGGAAACACGTTCGCGAGCTTGCTTGAACAGCATGGTCGCGTGGTTTAACAGGGCTTTGACGTTCTTGCCAGATTGCCCAGTGATGAATGCGATTGGAGCGTAGGCAAGCGTTGGGAATTGGGAACGCAGGTATTTGACCCAGCGATCGGTTGCCACTTCACCGTGCAGTTGATCCCATTTGTTGATGACGAAAATGCATGGCTTGTGATTCTCCATCACGTAACCGACCAGCTGCTTGTCGACTTTGCTGACCGTTTCGGTGGCATCAAAAAACACCAACACGACATCGGCACGTCGGACACTTCGTTGGGCACGGTGGGCACCGTAGAATTCGAGATCAGTCCGCTGGCTCTTTCGTTTTCGCAGCCCTGGGGTGTCAATCGCAG